>CAJXVQ010000121.1 GCA_913060685.1 uncultured Verrucomicrobiales bacterium | reverse complement strand
TCTACACAGAGTAGATCGTCGGCAGCGTCAGATGTGTATAAGAGACAGCCATATAACCACTCCCTTCACGCTCCAGTCGTTCGACATTCAACCTCCGCCCGTGTTGATTCCAGGTCAGCAATTTCCCCTGCCACTCCTTCGGCAAATGATCTCCTTGATAAATGCACATGCCAATGTGCGAATGCCCCCCTCCAAAATCGTTCGCAGCCCCATTGCGTGATTTTGTCCAGCTTCCCGTCGTGTCGAAGTGCCAGTGATCTGCGTGCATCTGAATCGCCTCGTAAACCTTGTCATTTACCGACCTGCCAAAGGGTCGATCAAAATGCCCCCCAGGAATCATGTGCCACAGATGCCCGTTCACGGTGTTGATGAAGAACCCCTCCCCGTGCTCATCCCAGTCATGCCCCCAGGGATTCGTCGTTCCGTGAACGATGACTTCAAAAAACTTCCGCTTCGGATGATATCTCCATATGCCACCGCGCAAGGGCACCCGCTCCCCCTTCGGCGTCCCCGGCGCACCCACATTCCCGGGGCACGAGCCACCGCATCGCCCGTAAAGCCAACCATCCGGTCCCCATCGCAAGCCGTTCGCAAAATTGTGATAGTTGCTTTTTGCGACCGTGAAGCCATCGAGCACCACCTCCGGCTCACCGTCAGGAATATCATCCCCATTACGATCCGGAATGAACAATAACTGGGGAGGACACATTGCCCACACTCCCCCAGGCTGAACTTCGACACTCGTCAACATCTGAAGCCTGTCCGAAAAAACGGTCCGCTTCTCGGCCTTTCCGTCTCGATCAGCATCCTCAAAAATGACAATGCGATCGCGCAGGCCCAGATCAAAACGTTTGCCCTTCTCGGCATAGGTGAAGTTTTCAGCTACGAACATTCGCCCGTTGTGATCCCACGCCATCGCGATTGGATTCCGGACCTCCGGTTCCGCCGCAAAAACAGTCACTTCAAATCCTTCCGGAACCTTAAAAGCCTTCGCAGCCTCCTCCGGTGACATTGGTTGGGATTTCTGATTTTTTTCACTATTGTAAACTTCCGGAAATTCATCAGCGGAAGCTGCCCCGAGAGCGATGAGGATGGCAAAGAGTCTTTTCATCTAATCAAGGATTCATCCTTACGAAACTTTTGTCACCAAGTCGAGGCAGGGCCCGATTTTCCAACTTTGAGCTCCTTGCGTGACATCCGCGCAAAAAAGAACCCCGCTTGTTGGCTTTCACCAACAAACGGGGCTTATAACTGGCGACGACCTACTCTCACAGGACCTATCGTCCCACTACCATCGGCGCACAAGAGTTTCACTTCCGGGTTCGGAATGGGACCGGGTGGTTCCTCTCTGCTATGGCCACCAGAAGCCAACATTCGCTTTTGTCTACTACCAGATGGTAGATTCATTCGAATACTGACTTCTAGTTGCCTAGAAGTTCGGTTTTTGCAGTGGTAAAACTGCGACGCCATTCTCTGGCATCCATGTGAAGTAATTTCGGACTGTTTTTAGACTGCTACTATTCTTGCAACCTTCTAAAGACTCTGACTTCCAAATTTTAAAGAGAGTTTTGAATTTCTATTCTTCTCTTCCCCTCGCTTTCCATTGCTGGATCGACAAGAGAGAAGAGAAGGAATTAAGTCGAACGGATGATTAGTACTGGTGAGCTACATACATTGCTGCACTTCTACCCCCAGCCTATCAACGTGGTCGTCTTCCACGATCCTTCAGGGAAAATTTATCTCAGGAATAGCTTGGCGCTTAGATGCTTTCAGCGCTTATCCTTTCCGCACTTAGCTACCCAGCAATGCTCTTGACAGAACAACTGGAACACCAGAGGTGCGTCAAACCCGGTCCTCTCGTACTAAGGTCTGAACCCTTCAATTTTCCTACGCCCACAGAGGATAGAGGACCGAACTGTCTCGCGACGTTCTGAACCCAGCTCGCGTGCCGCTTTAACCGGCGAACAGCCGGACCCTTGGGACCTTCTCCAGCCCCAGGATGCGACGAGCCGACATCGAGGTGCCAAACTTCGCCGTCGATATGAACTCTTGGGCGAAATAAGCCTGTTATCCCTAAGGTACCTTTTATCCGTTGAGCGACGGCAATTCCACATTCTACCGCCGGATCACTAAGGCCTACTTTCGTATCTGCTCGACTTGTAGGTCTCACAGTTAGTCTGGCTTGTGCCTTTACACTCAACACACAGTTGCCAACTGTGCTGAGCCAAACTTCGCGCTCCTCCGTTACTCTTTAGGAGGATACCGCCCCAGTAAAACTGACCGGCTGCCATTGTCCCCCGGCCGGATGACGGCTCGGGGTTAGATTATCCAATATCAAAGGGTGGTATCTCACTGATGACTCCAGATGCGCCTAAACGCACCCTTCAATGTCTCCCACTTATGCTGAGCATTAAGATCGAACAACCAATAACAGCTTACAGTTAAGGTCTATAGGGTCTTTCCGTCCTTCTGCGGGTGTCCGGCATCTTCACCGGAACTACAATTTCACTGAGCACCTGGTCGAGACAGCGCCCAACTCGTTGCACGATTCGTGCAGGTCGGAACTTACCCGACAAGGAATTTCGCTACCTTAGGACCGTTATAGTTACGGCCGACATTCACCAGGACTTGGGCTCGAAGCTTCGCCATAAAGGCTAACATCTTACCGTAATCTTTTGGCATTGGTCACGTGTCACATCGTATACGTCGGCTTACGCCTTAGCACAATGCTGTGTTTTTGCTAAACAGTCGGTTGGGCCATTTCACTGCGGCCCCCCTCTATTACTAGATGGGGGCACCCCTTCTTCCGAAGTTACGGGGCTATTTTGCCGAGTTCCTTGACCAGGTTTCACTCTTGCGCCTTGGTATATTCTACCCATCCACCTGTGTCGGTTTACGGTACGGGCCATTAGTGTTAGGGCTTTTCTTGGCACTCTGTCCAGCTATGCGAATTGGCCGTAGCCGCATCTCGGAATTCAATCACCTAGTAGCTTTTCATTATGCGTCCTCCTAACTGGGTGCAGGAATATTAACCTGCTTACCATCCCCTACGCCCATCGGCCTCGGGTTAGGTCCCGACTAACCCCGGGACGAAAAACGTTGCCCGGGAAACCTTGGATTTACGGCGGAGCGGGATTTCACCGCTCTTATCGTTACTCATGTCTGCATTCTCACTTCTCTGCACTCCAGGGTCAGTCACCATCACCCTTCACTGTCCAGAGAATGCTCCTCTACCGCGCCCTAGTAAACTAGGACACCCAGAGCTTCGGTATAGTGCTTATCGCCAAGTATTTTCGGCGCAAGGTCTCTCGATGAGTAAGCTATTACGCATTTTTTAAATGGTGGCTGCTTCTAAGCCAACATCCTCACTGTCTATGAAACCTCACCTCCTTTCCACTGAGCACTATTTAGGCACCTTAGCTGCTGGTCTGGGCTGTTTCCCTCTCGACGACGAAGCTTATCCCCCGCCGTCTCACTGCTACGTTCTATTGAATGGTATTCGGAGTTTGATAGGGGTTGGTAGGCGGGTATGCCCCCTAGCCCTGTCAGTGCTCTACCCCCACTCATCAACACGTAACGCTGCACCTAAATGCATTTCGAGGAGAACCAGCTATCACGGGGTTTGATTAGCCTTTCACTCCGACCCACAGCTCATCCGAGCGTTTTTCAACACACACCGGTTCGGTCCTCCACTTAGTATCACCTAAGCTTCAACCTGGCCATGGGTAGGTCACCTCCGTTTCGGGTCTACCGCCTGCAACTCATTGTCGCCCTATTCGGACTTGCTTTCGCTACGCCTACGATCCAGAAGATCTTAAGCTTGCCACAGACGGTAACTCGCAGACTCATTAAGCAAAAGGCACGCAATCACACTCGAAAGTGCTCTTACACCTTGTAGGCATAGGGTTTCAGGTTCTATTTCACTCCCCTCACAGGGGTACTTTTCACCTTTCCCTCACGGTACTGGTTCACTATCGGTCGCTAGTTAGTATTTAGCCTTACGCAGTGGTCTGCGCAGATTCACACGGGGTTTCACGTGTCCCGTGCTACTCAGGAACTCCCTAGGGCCTTGTTTGATTTCGGTTACGGGGATGTCACCCTCTTTGTCGCCAGTTTCCATTGGCTTCACCTATCATTCAAGGTCCCACAGCGGGGTCCTACAACCCCGACGCCATAGACGTCGGTTTGGGCTGGTCCGTTTTCGCTCGCCGCTACTTACGGAATCGAATTCTCTTTCTTTTCCTCTGCTTACTAAGATGTTTCAATTCAGCAGGTCTTGCGTATCCTTCCTTATTTTATTCAGGAAGGAACAATGCGATTCAATCACATTAGGTTACCCCATTCAGAAATCTCCGGGTCAAAGGTTGTTTGCACCTAACCGAAGCTTATCGCAGCTTATCACGTCTTTCATCGCCTTCTAGCACCAAGGCATCCACTCTATGCCCTTAATAACTTAATTCCTCATTCTCTTGAAATCGGTTGTCGTTATAAAGTCGATGGTTTTTACACCATCTTTTTCTTTGTCTGAGTTAAAACTCGTAGTTTCCTACAAGTCTCAACCGTAAATTTGGTTTTATTAGTCTTTATCCAAGGACTGCAAGTTAGTGTAAACAAACAACTTTCGTTGTCTGTCTCAGTCTAATTTTCATTGTATTAATGAGAGCACCACATTGAAGTGATGGTGCTCACAGTCTTTAAAAACTTCACATGGATGTCAAAGAACGGCGTTAACCTTAAAAATATGGGTCACAGAAAGATGTTGTTTTTGATTCCTACTCATTGATTTTACCGTCTCGTTGAAGAGATGGTGGGCCAGGGCAGACTCGAACTGCCGACCTCACGATTATCAGTCGTGCGCTCTAACCAACTGAGCTACAAGCCCGCGTTGGAAAAAATGGTGGAGACTAACGGATTCGAACCGTTGACATTCTGCTTGCAAAGCAGACGCTCTACCAACTGAGCTAAGCCCCCTTTTTGAGGAATTGTCATTTGGACTTTTCTCTAAGTCTAAAGCTTAAACCTCAGTTGCCTTACGGTGAGTAGGACAAAAAATCAGATTGTATGCTGCAGTCTCAAACCCTTGTTGGTTTAAGGTGCGTTTAAATTGGTCACTCAAATATTTGTGAAGGCCATTTCTGGCACTTCCACCTTACTTTCCAATCACCGAAGTGATCAGGTTAAGTATCTCTCGGCCCCCTCTACCGAAGTAGAGAAGGCCTTGAAGTCAGGTGTCGACCGAAAGCAGCGGTCCATATGTTCCGAAGAACGGACTTGCTTTCTTACTCCGTAGAAAGGAGGTGATCCAGCCGCAGGTTCCCCTACGGCTACCTTGTTACGACTTCATCCCAGTTACCAGCCTCACCTTAGGATACTGCTTCAATAAAGTTAGCGCATATACTTCGGGTGCGACCGGCTTCCATGATGTGACGGGCGGTGTGTACAAGACCCGGGAACGTATTCACGCCGTCGTAGCTGATACGGCATTACTAGCGATTCCAACTTCATGGAGGCGAGTTGCAGCCTCCAATCCGAACTGGGCCCAGTTTTACAGATTTCCTCCACCTCGCGGTATTGGTTCTCATTGTGCTGGGCATTGTAGTACGTGTGCAGCCCTAGGCGTAAGGGCCATACTGACCTGACGTCGTCCCCACCTTCCTCCCAGTTGATCTGGGCAGTCTGAATAGAGTCCCCGCCTTTACGCGCTGGCAACTATTCACAGGGGTTGCGCTCGTTGCTGGACTTAACCAAACATCTCACGACACGAGCTGACGACGGCCATGCAGCACCTGTGCATTGTCCACCCGAAGTGACCCTTCCTTTTCGGGAAGGTACGACAAGCATGTCAAGCCTAGGTAAGGTTCTTCGCGTTGCATCGAATTAAGCCACATACTCCACCGCTTGTGCGGGTCCCCGTCAATTTCTTTGAGTTTTAGTCTTGCGACCGTACTTCCCAGGCGGCTCGCTTAACGCGTTAGCTCCGGCACAGAAGGGGTCGAACCCTCCCACACCAAGCGAGCACCGTTTACTGCTAGGACTACAGGGGTATCTAATCCCTTTCGCTCCCCTAGCCTTCGTGTCTGAGCGTCAGTAAATGTCCAGTAAGTTGCCTTCGCCATTGATGTTCCTCCCGATATCTACGCATTTCACTGCTACACCGGGAATTCCACTTACCTCTCCATTACTCTAGCACGGGAGTATCGAATGCAGTTCAGAGGTTGAGCCTCTGGCTTTCACATTTGACTTTCCGCGCAGCCTACACACGCTTTACGCCCAGTTATTCCGAACAACGCTTGGGACCTTCGTATTACCGCGGCTGCTGGCACGAAGTTAGCCGTCCCTTCCTCTTTGGGTACTATCAAACTTACACGCTATTAACGCATAAGTCTTACTCCCCAATGACAGGAGTTTACAATCCTAGGACCGTCATCCTCCACGCGGCGTTGCACCATCAGAGTTGCCTCCATTGTGAATGATTCTCGACTGCTGCCACCCGTAGGTGTCTGGACCGTGTCTCAGTTCCAGTGTTGCTGATCGTCCTCTCAGACCAGCTACCCGTCGTCGCCTTGGTGAGCCTTTACCTCACCAACAAGCTGATAGGCCGCGAGCCAATCCTTTAGCGACACCCGAAGGCATCCTTTATCCCGTAGGAACTATCAGGCATTAATCCACGTTTCCATGGGCTATTCCTGTCTAAAGGGTATGTATCTCACGTGTTACTAACCCGTCCGCCACTAAAAATGAGCTTAGCAAGCTATGCTCATTTTCCGTTCGACTTGCATGTCTTATCCACGCCGCCAGCGTTCGTTCTGAGCCAGAATCAAACTCTCCGTAGAAATTTTTGAATCTGACACTAAACATTAAAATGTGATGATCGAAATGATCACCACGCGCTTAGCTATCAAATTGACTTTGTTTTGGGGATCTCGCGATCCCCGGGGAGAACCTAAACAGGCTTACTCCCATGACCCGCACCTCAAATTTCAAATCAAGAAACTCAAGACGCAGCACACAATATGATTTTTTGTCTTTCTTTCCAGCAGATCTTCTTCGTCCAACCGAACCCACTCAAGTCGAGCCCGAAGGCCTTTCTTACGAAGGTTGATTTTTCCAAAGTGGAAGGATCTGTGGAACCCATACTTTCAAAGAACGTTTGACCGGAAGACTGATTAGGCTCGCTGATGATGTTTCATTCAAGCGAGCCCTTTCGAGTTTTTCTCGGTGGCGGCCGGTAGCGGCTGCTGGGGCAACCCTAATGATTTCGCGCCTCACGTCAACGTTTTTGGACACTCTTTTTTAGATTCCGCCTTCAATAATCTCGTAAACAACTAACCATCAATACTTAAAGGGATGTTTTTATGTTTGGGAAAAAATCGAACGAACCTAATTTGAGCCAAATTCAAGTCAGTTTTCTTAACCAATCGGAAATCTCAGGTCGTAAAACACAATTCCAAAAGCACAGACTCTACCATTCGAAGGGTTTCAACGATCTCCCTGACTTGATGAGTGCGGTGGATCATAGCGCCACAGCTGCGGGTCAATGCGGTCAAAGCCTGAGTAGGATTCTCACGGCGGCTCAGATCATTCACTCCCAAGAGATTCCCAATCAGAGATTTACGCGAAAGCCCCATCAGAATGGGGCGGCCGAAGACGCGGTAGTCCTCTACCCGACTTAGTAACGCGAGGTTATGGCTGAGCGTTTTTCCAAATCCAATTCCAGGATCGAAGGCAATTCGGTCCGAGCTTATTCCAGCTTCAGTCAGAGTGAGGTAGCGCTCTTCAAAAAACTCCTTCACCTCAGACACGACGTCCGAGTACTGAGGAGATTTCTGCATCGTCCGAGGTGTCCCCTGCATATGCATCACGACAATTCCGCAATCTGTCGAAGCGCATAAATCAATCATTTCCGGATCACGCAAACCGGAGATATCGTTGATGATGTGTGCCCCCGCCTCCAGCGCAGCGGCGGCAACCGCCGGCTTACAAGTATCGACCGAGATGGCTTGCTCCCCATTCCTGACCAGTTCACGAATTACGGGGAGCACTCTCGACATCTCATCCTCAGAGCCAATCGCAGCCGAACCGGGCCGCGTAGACTCCCCTCCGACGTCGAGAATATCTGCCCCTTCGTCGATGAACTGTCGAGCTGCCGCGAGCGTATCCTTCAAATCAAAGTGGCGACCGCCATCTGAAAAGGAATCCGGGGTAACATTCAGAATAGCCATCACGAGGGCACGCTGGCTCAAATCCCACTGGAGGGAGCCGGCTTTCCAGATCACGCGGCTATTCTCGGCCTCGTTTCTTCCGGGGTTGCGCTTTATCATCGATCTCTTTATAATCTCCACCACACCTCCACTATCTCAATGAAAAAAACAGCCCACATCTTTGTTGCTTCGCTCCTTGCTCTCGGACCAGTCCTTGGAGACGACGACCTCTGGGAATCCAAGGGTCCGCACGTTCGGATCAAAAAGAATGACCAAGACGGATCCTACGTCGTCTTCGAACGTTCACCCGATGACCGCAGTCTGGTGAAAACGACCAAGGACCAGAATGGTCGTATTAAAATGAAGGCCAGATACCGGAGAGGGCCCAAAGGATTCCTCAGGAACGGGCAGATCTATGACGGACAGGGAACACTCATTTACCGTGTTCAGTACGGTTACCATCCCGAAACCGGACAGTTGGTTGCAGAGCAGATGTTTGATGCCCGCGTTAAGAATTTCTACCCGCCCGCCATTCAGGATGCAGATGGCAACCGTAAGGAAATGCCAATCCGCCGCGTCTATTATTTCTACGATGCTGATGGCAACCAAAGTAAGGCCATCTCACTGGTGCCTAATCCTGGAAAGACCGCACAAGAAGCATTTAAAAATACCAAGGAGCCTCTGAAACTCTATGGTGAAGAAAAAGGATTCGACCCCAAAAAGGCGACCAATCCCCTTTTGAATAATCCTTTCGTAGAGGAAAAGAAGAAGGCTCGATGAGTCCGGAGCGGGTTTTCCAAATTCTAACTGCCATCGGCCTCATTGCAGGCGGGTGGCTCTACGGCGACTATTGGAAGAAATCGGAAAGTAGCGCTGGCAACGCGGACGGGCTCGCAGAGCTCCGCGCCGAGAATGCCGAGTTAACTCAGCAGATCGACACTCTGGAAGACGAGCTTTCCCAAGTGCGCTCAATGCTGGCGAATGGCCCCTATCCGATTCCCGACGAACTCATCGCCTGGATCGAAAAGGACTACGACATGGTGTTCTCAAAGGCTCCCAATGTCCGGCTCGCCTCCCCTACCGCAATCAGGGATGCCGCCCAAGCCAACCTCAGACTCATACACGGCGAGAAGGGGCTCGAACACGAGGGTTTGGCTTGGGAACTTCTCGGCCTTCTTCCCCCAAACCAACGACTTTTCAACCAGTTGCTTTTTGTCAATAGCAGCGGCCTCAAGGGAGTCTTTGACATGACCAAGGAGCAGATCCTTCTTTCCGAAGACTTCGACCCGGTAAGCGTGCCTCATCGTTCCGTTCTTGTTCGCCTCCTGGGACAACAGCTCTCCTTTCAAAAGTACCCTCGGAAGGAATGGAAATCACGCGATGACTGGCAAGCTTGGGAAGCTGTCCACACCGGATCGGCAGCCGCATTGCAGTCAAGGTTCCTACGCCGAAATGCTGCGGCCAATGAAGCCGAGTGGATCGATCCCGAGCCGGCCCGGGAACAACTCCTCAACGATCTGGAACCAGCCCTTCAGGGATTCTGCAACTTCCCATTTCTGGAAGGAGCTGACTACTCGAGATTCTTCTACGTCGATTCCCGTTCCGCGTTTGCGACCATGTTCCGGGATCCGGCGGCGACAACTGCCGAAATTCTGCATCCAAATCGCGAGGCGCGAGAAGCCAGGGAGATTGTTTTCCCGGAAGCCAAAACAGAGCCAGCGAAGGAGGGCCAACTTGGAGAACTCGGCCTTCGGCTCTTGCTCGAGCCATTCACCGGGATCAACGAGGCCGAACTTTTTGCGACGGAATGGTGTGGCGATCGTTACCGACTTTACGAAGGGGAAAATGGCACATTTTCCCTCACCTGGAAGATTGAGATGACGGACGAAAAGGCCGCCCGGAGTCTCGCTGCCGAAATCGATCGTTCCATGTTACGACACTTCCGCGAGACCCAACTTCAGCGCGTCGTTGGCGTCTCACATACCGGCACTCAGGTCATCTTCACAAGCGCTCCCAAACAATGACAACCAGCAAGCAGGTCATCTTCAGCGGACGGGTTCAAGGGGTCGGGTTTCGCGATACGGCAAAGCAATTGGCTCTCGGATTCGAAGTCGTTGGCTTGATCAAAAACCTCAAAGACGGCACGGTAGAACTCCAGGTAAGTGGCGACGAATCCGAGGTGCGCGAGTTCATTCAAGAGATCGTCGAGGAGTCCGAACTCGCTTCCTTGATTAAGGAACACCGCATCAGGGACATTGACCCACTTGATGGCTGCCGTGGCTTTAAGATCACAAGCTAGTTCTTGATCACACGATAATACTTTCCCGCCAAGGCCGAGGCCGGACCATAGGGATCCAGGAAACCTTCCTGCCCATCAGACCATGAGAGGGCTTCACCATCACCTCTCAAGGACGGGATCACATTGACCCAGCTCAATCCATCAGGCGAAGTCTGAACGGTATAAGTCGCCCCGATCTCCGAGATGAGTTGAAGGGACAAGCCCCCACCCGGTGATTTCCTGAAAGATATCGGAAGCTCAGCGTTAACCGGAGGATTTTGCGAAATCGTGCTCCAACCCAGATCACGAAGCGCCCCCACATCAACATTGGTGATTTCCGAGCGTAACGGCCCGGCTCCCGAAGCATAGGCAGGTTCCATCAATAGGCTCTGAAATCCATCCCGACCAACCGTTCCATAGTAAAGCGGGACACCAAGTGGGAAAATCCTGGAAGTGTAGAGATCTGATTTCCAATGGTAATTCCGATCCGAAGCATTTTCGATCAAAAGCCCCTGCGAATCCGTGCCTGAATCTTTTTCATAGGCTGCAATCGCATTCCGACCCGTAAAACGGGCGCCATCGAGTAAATCCTTCCACTCCGCAGCTGCCCTTGAGTTCAAACCCAATCCGTGGCCGATCTCGTGCAAAGCAATGCCGTAAAGATCCACTTTTCCAGCTGGAGTCGGATCTGCTAAATTAAGATTCCAATTTTGATCAAGATTGAAAGATATTACCCCACCCATCACCGTCAGCGAGTTTTGTCCAAGATTGAAACCACGATTGAGAAAGCTGTCAGCATCGCTATAAACCGATCCCACGTTTCCTGCCCCGCCAATTGGCCCCCCTCTGGCCGCGTCATTATCAAGAACTCTCGCACCTACGAACAGAATCCAAACGTCTTGGTCGAGAGTAAATCCCCCCAGGTATTCGTCGGCAGCAGGCTGTCCAGCCTGGACGTAAAAATCAGAGGCACTGCTTTTTGCGGCGCTGAGGATATAAGTCTCCCCAGTCGCAGGATGAATCACCTGAAAACGTCCGGAACCGAGAGCCTCATCCTGCATATTGACCGGCAGCAATGTTTGGTCCACAACCCGGCTCCACCTTGCTGCCGCAGCCTCAACTACCGCCCTCGCCGAGGGATTGTCGAAGAACCCCTCTCGATCAAACCGGTAATCGACCTTAATAATAATTCCTTGGAGGGGCATGCAGAGGATCGCGATTACCAAAACGGGATTCATCTGTTCAAAATACCTTTTGTGCAAAATCCCACAATCATTTTACAATCTGAACACGAGAAATTAGCGAGAAGCGCCCGCATTCATCACTGTATTTTTAATATACTCCTGATCTTTCCTGGATAGCTTGCTAATTGCGTAAGGTATTTCGCGCCCGTCCTGGAGAAGGAAGTGCACTTTGGATCCCTCAATCCTCTTGATCGCTGCAACCAATGGCTTCCCCTGGCTATTTTCCCATGTTCGTTGCGCAATCAAATTTTCCGCTTCCGGCTGCGCAACCGCTTTCTTGAAATTTTGATCTCCCCAGCCGCCTTCCCGATCACGGCCTCAAACTTCTCGTGATTTGGATGACCATGATAAATCACCCGGCCATCCGTCCCAAAAACAACGGCATACGGGAGATCTGAAACGGAAATAGGCCCGGTCACCCCGTCAGTAATGCTGAAATTCACCTTCTGCTCCTTCAGAAGTCCGCCAATCTTCTCTCTCCCTGAGTGATAGACTTCTGCTCCGATCACGACAACCCCCTGATCACGGAATTTTTCGTCAATCACCGCCAAGCTACCCAAACCCTTGAGACAAGAAGAGCACCCCACTCCCCAGTATTCCAAAACAACGACCCGCCCATCCAGTTTGGTAGGAACAACGCGATTGCCAAATAGGGTCTCTCCAAACTTCCACTCAGAAAGACGATGCTTCCGGGCCTGCTTGTCGTCACCTCGAGCAACGCCCACCAGTATCCCGATTGTCAAAAAGACCCACAAGATTTTAGAATTCATTGGAGAAAACTACCTCTTCCAACGACAAATCCTTTCAGTTGCCGCCCCGGAGAATCATTTTTGAAACCGATCTCCCGAACACAACTAATCCCCCTACCAGAAAAAGCCCCGGAAACCAGATGGAGTATCCAGGAGCCTTGGTCTCATGAGCGAGGGCGGCCTCGGTTGGATCGTCAGGATTCACAAACGCCTCCACCTGCTTGCCAACCGGCCACCGCGCCACTGCGGGAGCGATCTTGGCCTCTTCCTTGAAATAGGGATTCTCTCTCCGCTTGAGCCGATCGGCCCGATAGAATTTTCCATCCACCTGATACTCATAAACCAGTTCGTGGGTGTATTCCGTCGGGATATCTTTCCCCAGATTCCGCTCCCCGATTGCCGAGACCATGATCACGGCATCATGAATGGGCCATTCCCGGGTTTCCTTCGCCCGGAGATACCCGCGCCCCAGGATGAAGACAAACAAGCCCCCCAGCAAAGCAAGGGACAGACCGATAAATGCCAGATAAAGATAACCTCCGATTCCCTCCTTTTTCACATGGCATCGGTATCACAATCCGTCCCACTCGCAAGACCCGTGCTTGCACGAATCACGAAATCCCGCCAGAACACCCCCATGAGCACTTTTGCAGAAAACCTGATGACCGACCTCAAGACCGCGATGAAAGCCAAGGATACCGTGACTCTCACCACCCTCCGCGCGCTCAAGACAGCCCTCACCAATGCCGCGATCGAATCAGGAAATAAGGACAACGTCGTCTCCGATGCCGATGCTCTCGCTCTTGTCCGTAAGCAGATCAAGCAGCGCAATGACTCAATTGAGCAATTCGAAGGCGCGGGCCGCCACGAGCTCGCCGAGACTGAGAAAGCAGAGATCGCGGTCCTCGAGAAATACCTTCCCGCCGCCATGAATTCTGAGGAAGTCTCCGCCATTGTGGCCGCTGCGGTCGCCGAAACCGGAGCCACCACCCGCGCCGACATGGGTAAG
The DNA here is from genome assembly GCA_913060685.1 of uncultured Verrucomicrobiales bacterium. Taxonomy (GTDB): domain Bacteria; phylum Verrucomicrobiota; class Verrucomicrobiia; order Verrucomicrobiales; family Akkermansiaceae; genus SW10. Next base: position 829 of record CAJXVQ010000121.1, on the reverse strand, counting down.
GTCATGGGCATCGTTCAGGCCAAGACCGAAGGCCGCGTCGATGGAAAGACTCTCTCCCAGGAGGTCATGAAGCACCTTTCCTAGATGAGCTTCGCCGCCATCATCGTCGCCTCGGGCTCGAGCCGCCGTATGGGGTTCGATAAACTCGCGGCGCCGCTCAATGGTCAACCCGTCCTTTGGCATAGCGTCCACGCGTTTTCCTCCCTCGATTGCATCTCGCAAGTCATCGTGGTCACGCCGCTCGAGAGATTCGCCTGGCTCAAGGAGCTCGGTGAAAAACTCACTCGCGTCGATGGCGGCATCGAACGCCCGGACTCAGTCGCAGCCGGCCTCGCCGCTCTTAATGACGACATTACCCATGTCGCCATTCATGATGGCGCCCGCCCCCGCGTCTCGTCCGAGTCCATTCTAGCAACCTTTTCAGCAGCCGCGGAGACTGGCGCCGCCAGCCTCGCCCGCCGCGTTTCGGAAACCCTGAAGAGGGCCAGCCCGGGCGGAATCACCACCGGGTCCGTCTCCCGCGACGACCTCTGGATCATGGAGACTCCTCAGATCTTTTCCAAAGATCTCATCCGACGGGCCTATCAAAATGTCACCAGCGGCGATGCTCAAATCACCGACGAAGTCTCCGCCCTCCAACTCCTCGGCCAAGGCACCACCCTTGTCGAAAACCCCCACCCCAATCCCAAAATCACCGTCCGGGCCGATCTCGACGCCCTTTCCTGAAATTTTTCCGGTTTTTTTAAACCTCACACAAAATTGGCACAGCTCTACGTCAACCCTCTGTCTCTTATACACATCTCCGAGCCCACGAGACCGAGGCTGATCT
>CAJXVQ010000120.1 GCA_913060685.1 uncultured Verrucomicrobiales bacterium | reverse complement strand
GAGATCAGCCTCGGTCTCGTGGGCTCGGAGATGTGTATAAGAGACAGCCCCAAGACCATCAAAATTAGATGTTAAGTCTTAAATGTTCGATGTTCAGCCCCCTCACCCTCCATTTCGATGTTCAAAGTTGAGCGTTGAAAGTTGAACGTTCAAATATCCTCCCGTGACCTTCGCACATCCCATCGTCCTCATCGCTCTCGCCATTCCGGTCATCCTGATCGTCCTCCAATGGCTGGCCCGCACCCGTGCCCTTCCTCTTCCCTTCGATCATCAAAAAATCGCAAACCGCAGATGGCTGGAAATCATCCTCAACCTTGTCAACATCCTCCCGCACCTCATCCTCGCCACTCTCATCCTCATCGCCGCCGGACCCCGCACCTTTGAACGCCCCAAATCCGAACGCGAACTCACGAACATCCTCTTCTGCCTCGATGTCTCCGGCTCCATGAACGCCTCATTCGGACCCGGTGACCGCTTCGCCGCCGCGACTGAATCGCTCAATGAATTCCTCACCTACCGCGAGGGCGACGCCTTCTCCCTCATGGTCTTCGGCGGAGACAACCTTCGCTGGGTTCCCCTCACCACCGACGTCTCCGCCTTCAAACACGCCCCCGCCTTCCTCCACCCCAGCAAACTCCCAAGATGGTTCAATGGCGGGACCTACATCGGCAAGGCCCTCAAACAGGCCCAAAAAGAACTCCTCACCACCGAAACCGGGGACCGCATGATCATCCTCCTCTCCGATGGAGCCAGCTTCGACCTCTCCAACGGCAACGACGTCAAAATCGCCCGCGACCTCGCCGACAATAACATCACTGTTTACGGCATCCACATTGGAGGCGGTGCGCCCCCGGCCGAGGTCTCCGTCATCTCCTCCATCACCGGCGGAGAAACCTTCGCCGCCGGTGACCCCGCCGCCCTCAACGCCGTCTTCGCTCGCATTGATGAAATGGCCCAAGCCTCCCTCGTCCGACTCACCCCCGACCCGGTCGACAACTTCAAGCCCTACGTCATCACGGCCCTCTCACTCGCCGGTGTTTACCTCCTCACTCTCTTCGGACTCCGCTACGCCCCCTGGTAATGTTTATTCCCATCCTCGTCGCCGCCACCACCGCCGTTCTCGCGACCGGCGCGGAACTCCTCCACACCGGTCGGGTCAAAAAAGTCCGGTATCTGGCCTTTGGTCCCGAGGGCCGTTTCTCAGCTCTCTCCATCCTCGCCCCCATTCTTAGAATCCTCTTTCTGGGCGGCCTTGCCTGGGCCCTCACAACCCTCTTTCTCATCGAGCCCAAGGCCCATCGCTCCAAAATCAAAACGGTCGAACCCAAGGAACGCCGCCACCTTCTTCTCGTCCTCGACGTCTCTCCCTCCATGAAGCTCCAGGATTCTGGCGAGGGCGAGGGCCTTTCTCGTACTCAGCGCGCCTCCAGCCTCGTCCAGTCCCTCCTTAAACGCACCACCGATGACAAACTCCACATCACCATGGTCGCCGTTTACAACGGAGCAAAACCCGTCGTCCAGGAAAGCCGCGACCTCGAAGTCATCCTCAACTTCCTCGATGGCATGGACATGTCTTCCGTCTTCCCCGTCGGTAAAACCCGCCTCTTCGACGGACTCGAGGAAGCCGCCAAGATCGCCCGTGAATGGCCTCCCAACTCCGCCACGCTGCTCCTCGTCAGTGACGGCGACACCGTCCCCGCCACCGGGATGCCCAAAATGCCCCCGTCCATCGATGGCGTCCTCGTCATGGGAGTGGGCAACCCTACCAAAGGCTCCATGATCGATGGCCGCCAATCCCGACAAGATGTTGGAGCCCTCCAACAAATTGCAACCCGCCTCGGAGGCCAATACCACGATGGCAACATGCGCCACGTCCCCACCTCCATCCTCAACGACCTTGGCTCACTCAAGACCAGCGAAGACGGCCTCAAGCTCACCCTCCGCGAATACGCCCTCATCGCCGGGGTCACCTCCGCCCTCGGCCTCGCCCTTTTACCCCTGTTCCTCTACTTCTTCGCCTCACCCTTCAAGCCAGGCTCAAACTAAATCCCAGCCAACTCTCATTTCACCTGACATCATGGAAAATTAGGAAACCCTCCTACGCTCCCTTGAAAACTTCCACTATCACCGCGGTATTTGTCGGACCGGCACTTGGCATCTTGGTCAGCCACAACAGGATGCCCATCTGCCAATGAAGATGCTGCGGCGCTCTCAAAAAATCTCTCCTCATAGCCCAAACAAAACACCTTCCCACCCGCAATCCGGAGGAAGCACTTGCCAGACAAGCAAACAGATCCAACCTGACGAAATGACAGTCACAAGCGACGATCTTGAAAACATGGCAAAGCTCGCACGGGTGCAACTCGCCACCTCCCTCCCCGGCCCCAAACCGATCTGCCTTATCGGCACCCGGTCAGCCACCGGCAGTCCAAATCTCGCCCCCTTCTCCAGCATCACCCACCTCGGATCCAACCCCGTCCTCATTGGCATGGTGACCCGACCCGACACCGTCGATCGTCACACCCTAAGTAACATCCTCGAAACCAAGGAGTGGACCATCAACCACGTCACCAGGGAGATCGTCGAACAAGCCCACCAATGTTCCGCCCGCTATCCTGACGACACATCGGAATTCGATGCCACTGACCTTACTGAATTCCAACACCCGGAAATCCACTCGCCCTTCGTCGCGGAGAGCCCCCTCCGTATTGCCCTCACCCTTGAGGAGGTAATCGACATTTCCTCAAACAACACCAGACTAATCGTTGGACGTGTCAAACTCATCGACCTCCCCAACCATCAAATTGCAGACGACGGATCTCTCGACCTCGCTCACCTCGGGACCCTTGCCTCCACCGCCCTCGACACCTACTTTTCACTCACTCAGATCGCCAAACTCCCCTATGCAAAACCCCTGCAAACCTTCCCCTAAAAGGGGGCTTTCTACTTCGCACAAAAACTGCTAGTCTCACCTCAACTTCTCCCTACCCATGCGTATCATCCTCGTCACCCTCTGGCTCCTCATCCCCCTCGGCTTCGCCGCCTACCACTTCGGCCCCGGCCAGGAACTGGTCAAACTCGACAACACCGAAGCCCTCCTCTCCAAGGCCCGCGCGGCCGTTACTGATGAGAATTGGCCCTCCGCCATCGAATCCTACCAAAAGGCCCTTGCCAAACTTCCCAAGGACGAAAAGGAAACTTCCATTCGTATCCAGATCGAGATTGCCAAGGCTAAAATGCAAAGCTCCGGTCTCCCCGAAGCTCGCGAAGACCTCGCCGAGCTCGTCACCCAGCTGAATGACGACCCCTCGATTTCCTCCGAACTCAAGGAAGAAGCCCTCTCCACCCTCGCCAATGCCCGCTACTACATGACCTACCTCATGAAGCTCGAAGGCCTGCCCGCCGAGGAATGGGAGCCCGAAATCGAAGCAGCCCGCCAGGAATACAAGCTCCTTGCTCAAACCGGCTCCGATAAGGAAAAGCACCTCGCCGACCTTGAGTCCACCATCCGACTCGCTCGCGCCGAGCCCTCCGAACTTTACGGCCTGCCCATCCCCAACCAATGAAAAGGTTGCAAATCGGGCGGTCGCCCGAATCCAGGTGCCAAGCCAGGTAAGAAACCCCAAGACTCGCGCGGAGCCGGACAGGCGCCTCCCGCCGATGGTTCCGGATCCTAGTTCTCGACACCTACACCTCTAGATCCCAAGCCCATGTCATTTAGGAATATCCTACCGCTTTCGCTCGCCCTGATCCTTCCTTCATCTGTATGGGGACAATCTTCCCTTCTTATTCAGAAAGGAGCCTCTGTCGAACTCCTTCAAGCGCCCCTAGAAGTCGAAGGAGGAGCGCCCCGTCCGCAAATCAACGGACAACCTGCTGCCCCCCGCGGGCAGCAAACTCCCGAACAACAACGCGCCCGCATGCTGCAGTCCATGGTCATCGACCGCACCACTTCCGGCATCCTCGCCACGCGTCTTGCCGAGAAAAATGCAGCCACCAATCCCCCCAAAAACACCCCAAAGCCTCCCACCGATCCGGAAGTCGGACCCCCGGAAAATCCACAGATTAAGAAACGCCGGGAAGACCAAGCCAAGCTCGCGATCTTCAAGGCAGACTTTGGAAAATTCCGCAGCGACATCGTCCTCGGGCGCTGGGATCAGGTCAAAACTTACTTCGAAGCCCTCCCCGACAACGAAGCCACCATCGCCTTTACGAGACTCGTCAGCCAGCTCAACACCCCCGTCACCGTAAAACCCCGGCCGGAACTCACCAGCCTCGGAGCCAAGGCTCACAAGCAACCCCAATACCTCCGGCCCGACGAATTTCTCGCGCTCACCGACGCCGCTAAGAAGGCTCCCAACGCCCAGGTTCTCGCCCAACTCGCCAACCTCATTAAAGGTGACAAGAAACCTCCCGCAGATTTCTTTGCCACCCTTGAGAAAGGCACCCGCTACTTCGGCTCCCAGAGTGAGGAGACCAAAATCAGAACCGCCCGCCTTCTCATCGAAGCCGGCCACCTCACCAAAGCCCTCCCTTTTCTTCCTGATTTCAAGGTCGCCGTTGATCAGAAAAACCACAGCGCCCTCAATCTTCTCGGTCGTTTCCACGCCGAATCCCACTCTGCCAATCAAGGAAAAGAGCACCTTCAAAAATCCTGGGTAATTTCCCTCGGAATCATCCGGGAAAAGGAGGCCGCCCTCAATGAACGCGCCGAAGCCCTCTACCGCGCCCTCGCCCTCGTCCCCGATCTCGAGGATGGCACCGGGACCGACTGGCTCACCAAAACCTTCGCCAACGCTTCCGCCGAGGGATTTGAAATCCTCGCCACCGTCGGAACCCTTGCCGCCCAGGTCCGCGAACACCGCTCGCCCACCTTCCGGCTCGACCAACTCAAGCTCCAGTCCGCCGCCGTCGCCGCGCTCATGGGAAATGACAAAATCGATCTCACTCCCTGGCAGGAAATTCTCACTCTTTACGTCCGGAACTGGAATGCCGAGGCCGAACGCTCCTACCGGCTCGACAACTCCAATTCCATGCGGCCCCAGGCCCAGGTGGATCCCTTCGGCAACCTCTTCTACTCCCGCTACCGTCCCCCTGTTCAACAGACAAACTCCCGCGTCACTCCCGCCATCCCCTCCGGTGACCTCCTCGACACCCGCCCCAATAAGAAATGGCTCTCCCAAATCGATTCCCCGATCCGAATTGAGAACCTCACCCACGTTGCCAAGCTCTTCCTCAAGGTGAAGGAAGAGGAAAAAGCCTTCCCCATCCTCAAGGACCTCGCCATCACCCGGCCGAAGGAAACAAAAGATCTCGTCCGTGAAATGATCCGCGTCTGGGGAGAAAACAACAACCCAAACCAGCAGTCGCGCTACCGCTCCAGCTACTCTTACTACTCCGGCTACAACCAACGCGCCGAGACCATCCCCCTCACCCGCTCCAAGCAGGAACGCAATCTCAAGCTCCTGGCGAAGATGGTGCAGGAAGTCAAAGCCCTCGGACTCGACGATAATTTTCAGGAGGAATTCGCCGACGCCTTCATCCAGGCCCACTCACAAGCCGAGGTCTGGCGCGTTGAAGCCCTCACCTCCGTCTTTGGTGAAACCTCGACGCTCGATGCCAAGACCACCACCTCACTCCTCCGCCGCATGCGCGAAAACCTCGCCCGCCTCTGGCCCAACCCCAAGGTTCAGGAACAGGCCAAAACCAATCGTAAGGACAAGGAACTGGAGGCTCAAATCTACAAAGGCTACTCCGCCGCCAAAAACCTCTGCCTCGATGCCCTCGATCAACATCCCAAGAGCTGGGAACTTCAGATCCAGCTTGCCTCGCTAAAATACGAGGAGTCCAACTACAAGGCCGGGATTGCCTCCCACCCGGAGCACTCCACCACCAAGAGTTTCGCCCTCGAGGACCTCGCCGCTGCTGCCGATCAATACACCTCCACTCTCCCTCTGGAGGACGAGAAAGACGAATCGACCGAAGCTTTCACCACTTGGTTCTACGCCGCCCTCGGCTCACCGAATCTGGCCGCCTTGAAAGCCGAGCACCAGCCGATCCAATCCGAATTCCCCAAGATCAAGGCTGCCCTTGAAAGCATCCCGGAACCTGAGCGCGCCCGGCACCTCAGTGACTTTGCCAAAACGCTCAATGCTCGCCTCGCCAACGTTTCCGCCGATTTAAAATACCGCTTCCTGGAGGCCGCTCTCCAGATCACCGGCAAACACGAGCGCATCGAAGAAGCCGTAAAAGTCTTCGAATACTATCAGGATCTTGTCACCGAGATCCAACTTGATGCCCATCTGGACGGCCCTGACCGCATCGATGCCAGCGAGCCCTTCGGCCTTTTCGTGAACCTCCGCCACACCAAAGAGATCGAACGTGAGTCCGGCGGCTTCCAACGCTACCTCATCAACCAAAACAGCTCGCCCTACTCTTATAACTACGGGCGGCCCACCGAGGACTACCGGGACAAATTTGAGAAAGCCGCCCTGAGCGCACTCGAGGAACACTTCGAAATCGTCTCGCTCACTTTCCACAATTCCAAAGTCACGAGCCGGACCGACGCCCAGGAAGGCTGGACCGTCACCCCGTATGCCTACTTTCTGCTCAAGGCCAAGGGACCCGAAATCGACTCCATCCCACCGCTTAAAATCGACCTCGATTTCCTCGATACTTCAGGATACGTTGTCCTTCCCATCGCTTCCGCCGCCATCCCGATCGATGCCACCAAGGAGGCTCCCGCCCGCCCTTATCGGGATCTTTCCCTCGCCATGATTCTCGACCAGCGAGAGAGTGAGAAGGAAGGAAATGTCGTTCTTGAAATTCGAGCCTCAGGCCATGGACTCGTTCCTCCGCTGGACCAGCTCGTCGAACTCCCCATCGAGGGATTCACAATCGATTCCACCGACGATCGCGAACTACAAGTTGACGAACTCGATGCCCGCACCGATGACGGCGCCCCTATATCCACCCACGAATGGCGAATCATCCTCGAGCCGGAGGGCGCCAAACTCCCCGCTCAATTCACCTTCCCAAAGGTCCTCGCCACCCTCTCCACCAATCAGGATGAGGGCCTGACCCTGCAAAAATACAACGATGTCGACCTTGTCTCGGTGCAGGAAACCACCGCCATTGTCGCCGGATCGGACTCCCCTCCATGGACTCTCTGGCTCATCCCCGTTGCCATCCTGGCCGCTATCGCCGGCTTCTTCGCTCTGAATCGCAAGCCTGAAGTCGAGGAAATCGACCAAGGTCCGGACCTCCCTTCCACGCTGACACCCGTCAGTGTCCTCGCTTTCCTTGAAAACCTCGAGCGCAACGCTCAACTTCCGGACCAAGCGCGAGCTGACCTGATCATTTCCATTAAGTCGCTCAAGGACAGGTCTTTCGGACCAAAGCGCGACGTCCCGGACATAGAAGAGTTGCAGCAAATCGCCGTGAATTCAGCGGCGCCACTTCGGAAGGCTGGTTAAAAAAATCTAAAAATGCTTCCAACGAAGCAGTTAGACAATAAATGAGATCGCTTTTTTGAAAGTTCCACTCAAATTCTATCTCGTGATAAAGCTAAGCAACTTTCATGAGCATAGCCCGATAAAGATCGCTTTCGCATTAATCTGCGGAGCCGGTTCCTCTATTGCCGCGGAGGGTCTACGTAATCTCCCTTCTTCCGCACAGAGTCAGGGAATGGTTGGCTCCAACATCGCCTTGAGTCGGGATCCCTCGGTAGGTCGCCTCAATCCGGCAAGCATGTTGGACATCGATCGCACGACTCTTCAATTCTCACTCACCGGCCTCTACGGTAAAACCGACTACGAATCCCCCACCGGCGTTCGTAATTCGGTGAAGCGCGAATGGATTCCCGCCCCCGCTTTTCACTTGGTTCACCGAAGTTCCGCGGATTCCAAATGGGCCTGCGGACTCGGAATCAATGCACCCTTTGGCCTCGCTCTCGAATGGCCCCGTGAGGGCAGTTTCAAATACACCGCCCCCTACGAATCCGATCTCAAGTATATCACCTTTAATCCCGCCATCGCCTATCAGGCCAGCGATGCCGTCTCGATCGGTTTCGGACTCGATATCGCCTACTCCAGCCTCAATTTCAAACAAGACTATCCTTGGGCTCTCGTCACCATGGACCCCACCACTCCCGGTGGTGGAGCGGAGTTCGATGGTGATGGATGGGGACTCGGTGCCTACCTTGGCGTAAACGTCCAACTCGCTGAAAAACACCGTCTTTCTCTCGTCGCCCGGCTTCCCGTTGAAATCGAATATTCCGGTGACTACAATGTGCAGGAAATCCCCGCCGATCTCGGAGGGGCTTTTTCCCCTGAAAGCGACTTCGACACCGACATCACCTATCCCGGTAGTATCGCGCTCGCCTACAAATATGAGCATAGTGACCGGTTGAGATTTGGCTTCCAGTATGAGTGGATCCAGAATTCCACCCATGACGACATCCCGATTTCCGTTGGAGTCAACCAGCCCCTTTACACCGGAAATGATAGACTCATCCTCGATTGGCAGGACTCCTACAGCGTAGGCTTGGGAGGAGAATGGGACGCCACCGATAAACTCACCCTTCGTGCCGGCTACCTCTTTTCCGAATCGCCCATTAGAGAGATCACCTACACCCCGGCCATCCCTTCAAGTGATCGTAACATGTTTAGCGTGGGTGCCACCTACGAATTCAACGACCAAGTGAGCCTCAGTGTCTCATACATTCAGACCATCTTCGACGACACCGAAATCGAGACCAACCTCCAGCCCGCCTTTCTCGGTGACTACGAAGTCAACTGGCAAGCCGTGACCACTTCGCTGACCTACCGCTGGTAGACCCTGAAAATACATTTCTTTCGAATCAGGTTGTTAGACCTGACTCGCTTTCTGCGTATTTGGGTCTAACTTTAATCCTCATGGCGCAGCTCATCAGATTACTTCTCCCCATTGTCGTCCTGGCAACGGGATATCTGGGGTATCGCCTGCTGTCCGAAAAAGAGGAGAAAAAGAGCCCGCGCCGCCCTATTTCCCGGGTCATTGAGGCCGAAGCCTTACTTCTGCAGAAGACCGACTACCGTGTCACCCTTCTCTCCCAGGGGATTGTCCAACCACACAATCAAACTTCCCTCACCCCGCGCGTGAGCGGCCGGGTCATCAAGATCTCCCCGAATTTCGAAAGTGGCTCCTTCTTCAACCGCGGCGATGTTCTCCTCGAGCTCGATACCACGGACTTCCTCTCCGCCCTCACCGGCGCCGAAGCTCGCCTTGCCCGCGCCGAAGCGGCCCTCGCCCAAGAGGATATCCGCGGCAAGCAAGCCCTTCTGGACTGGAACGATCTAAAGTTCGGCACTGAGTCCGATGGGCCCGCTGAGCCCACCGACCTCGTCCTCCGCAAGCCCCAGCTCAAAGAGGCCAAGGCCAACGTCAAAGCCGCAAACGCCGAACTCTCTGAAGCCAAACGCGACCTCGAACGGACCAAGGTCCTTGCCCCCTACGCAGGCCGCGTCAAGGAGCGAATGGTAGGCCTCGGACAATCGGTAAGCTCCGGCACCACCCTTGGAGACATCTTCTCCACGGACTTCGCCGAAGTCCGCCTCTCCCTCTCCGGCCGCGAACTCGTCCACGTCACCCTTCCTAATAATCCTGACGACCCGCCCCTGCCCATCACGCTGGTCGACGCCCTGACAGACGCATCCAATCAATCCTGGGAGGGCATGGTCGTGCGCACCGAGGGGAACCTTGACGAAAAATCCCGAAAGCTTTTCGTCATCGCCCGCGTCAATGACCCCTTTGGCCTCAAAACCGAAACCGAAGGCCCACTCCGCATCGGCCAGCCGGTCCGCGCCATTCTCGACGGCTCAATCATTCCCGACGTCTTCGTCATCCCTCGCAAAACCTTGCGCCGCCCCAACGAAATCCTTCTCATCAATCCCGAGGACTCCACCCTCAAGCGACAAAAGATCACCCCAATCTGGACTGATGAAGAAAACCTGATCGTCAGGGAAGACCTCATCGAAGGTTGGCACATCGTCACCAATCGCCTCGACGCCGCCCCGAATGGCGCTAAAGTGAAGATTATTGAGCCGAAAGAACAGGAGCCAAAAGCGGCCTTGAAAGAGAAATCAAACCCGGCGGCCTAACTCTCCTCGACACCGGGCTGTCTTACCTCTTTCTTCTCGGTCATCCAATGACCTTCAATCTCGAAAAGCTCCCCCCCGGCGATCGCTATCGCATCCTCGCCTCCCTCGTGACTCCACGCCCCATCGCCTGGGTCACCACCTGCGATCAAGATGGGCGCACCAATGCCGCTCCCTACTCTTTCTTCAACGTCTTTGGGTCCAACCCACCCATCGTCGCCTTTGCCCCCGGTAACAAAGACCGGAGCACCCCGAAGGATACCGCCCGTAATATCCGCGAGACCGGAGAATTCGTCGTCCACATGGTCGACGAACCCCTCGGCGAAGTCATGGTCGCTACCTCCGCCACCCTCCCCCATGGCGAAAGCGAACTCGACTTGCACACGCTCGCTACGCTCCCTTCCGAGAAAGTCAAAGTCCCCCGCATCGCCGATGCTCCCGTCGCCCTCGAATGCACCGAGCACTCCACCATCGAGATTGGGTCCAACCGCCTCATCATCGGCATCGTCCACTTCGTCCACGTTCGCGAAGGCCTCATGGATGAAAAAGGCTACCTCCGGCACGACAGCTATCACCCCCTCGGCCGCATGTCCGCACCCGACTGGTATTCCCGCACCAACGATCAATACGAAATCCCCCGCCCCGACTAAGGCCGCCTTACGCGGAGTTTTAAGGTTTCAGCCTCAAGCCCCCCCCTCAACCAAGCCATTCAAACTTCATCCTTCGTGTTCAAATCTCAAGTCTCAAAAATGCTCCTTTCCTTTGACACTCTCGGCCCTTCCAGCAACGAACCCTTCATCTTCCTCCACGGCCTCGGCGCCGGGAAATCCCGATCCATCTCCAGCCTCTCTCATCTCGAAAACCTCCACCTCATCGCTCCCGACCTCCCCGGCCACGGCGATTCCATGTCCTTCGATCCCGCGACTTACTCATTCGACTCCTTTGCCGACCACGTCATCGCCTTGATAGATCACCTTGGAATCGCAAAATGCCACCTCGGCGGCCTCTCCATGGGCTCCGGCATCACCCTCAACATCGCCCTTCGCTACCCCGACCGCTTTAAAAAGCTCATCATCCTCCGCCCCTCGTGGCTCGATTCCCCCTGCCCCGACCACCTCAAGCTCGTTGCTGATGCCGGTGAAATGGCCCGGACCGACTTCGAAGCCCTCCCCGAATTCCAAGCTCTCCTCGCCGACAACCTCCTGGTTGCGAACTCCATCACCGACGTTTACAAAAGCCCTGACAACTCCGTCCTCTCCCGTATGTGGAATTCCCAACCATTCCGCTCCCTCGCAGACCTCAACTCCATCAGCGCCTCCGCCCTCGTCATGTCCAGCCCACTCGATGACCTTCACCCAGAATCCGTTGCATCAACGATTGCCAACGCACTTCCAAACTCTCAACTTATCCCCCTTCCCGCCCGCTACCACGAGCCGAAGGCCTATCAAAAATCTCTCAATCAACACATCAACCAATTCCTAAACTCATGATCACCAAACGACTCACCACCGAACAGATCCTAGCCAACCTCAAGGCCAAGGTCGACGCCCGTATCCCCATCATGATCTCCTCCGCGGGATCCGGACTCGTTGCCAAGCTCCAGGAATCCTGTGGTTCCGACTGCATCAATACCTTTTCCGGTGCCCGACTCCGCTCCAATGGCATGGGGACCATGGCCATGATGTGGCCCATCCTCGACTCGAACAAGCAGACCCTCGACTACACCCGCGAAGACATCATGCCCGCCCTCAGCGGAAAGGCCTTCGTCTGCGCCTGCCTCAATGCCAACGATCCTCTCAAGGACATGCGCATGGTTCTCCAGGACTGCCTCAACATGGGCGTGCAATCTGTTTCCAACATCGGTCCCTCGATCTCCTACATCGACCACGACTCCGAAATTTTCAAGGTCATGACCTCCGCCGGCATCACCCTGCAAAACGAAATCGACATGCTCATCCTCGCCAAAGAGGAAATGAACATGGTCTCCATCGGACTCGCCTTCACTGAAGAAGATTCCTACGACATCTGCGCACAGGCCAAGCCTCACATCTTCTGTTACCACGCCGGCACCACCAAGGGCGGTATCAAAGGCTACGACAACGGCATGACGATCGAGGAAACCGCCGAGCAGACTGAAAAGGTCTACCAAAAGTGCCGTGAGCTCAGCCCCGATACCATCCTCGTCGCCCACGGCGCCGCCATGGAAACTCCATCCGACGCCCAATACATGCTCAACAATACCAGCGGCCATGGCTTCTGGACCGGCAGCTCCACCGAGCGCCTCCCCATCGAACGCGCCGTCACCGCCGCCGCCAGCGAATTCCGGGGACTCAGCTTCGAGAAATAAGCCAGTCGCCCCAAAATGATCTCACCTACCAGTCTCTTTATCACCTTGCTCACAAGCTTGTCGCTGGCTGGGGCGGATCTGAGCGACCTTACATACATCGAGAGCGCCGGACGAATAAAAATCACCGATTGTAAACCATCTGCCACCGGGGATTTAACCATCCCGGGAGTGATCGACGATCTCGCTGTCACAACTATCGATCGTGACGCCTTCGTTGGTTGCAATCTGCTTACGAAGGTCACTCTTCCCGACAGCATCATTGAAATCCGACAAAATAGTTTTCGAGCATGTTCCGGGATGACATCAATCAATATCCCCGACGGAGTAACCAAAATTGGAGATCAAGCTTTCCAACACTGTGTTGCCCTAACCGCTATCTCCTTTCCTGATAGCATCACCACAATAGGGGAAGATTGTTTCAATACCTGCATTAGCCTGACCTCCGTTCAATTCGGTAACGGCGTCACTGAAATCGATGATCGCACCTTCGACGGCTGTAGGGCTCTCACATCGGTCAGCTTCGGAAGCACTCTCACATCGATCGGAGTAAGAGCATTTTCAGATTGCGAATTGTTGGACAACATCGTCCTTCCAAATACCCTCTCTGAAATAAAAAGTGGTGCCTTCAGGCGCTGCGTGACGCTCCAAAATCTGACCTTGAGTAACGGGCTGACTTCGGTCGGTTCCCTGGCCTTTTCAGGTTGTTCATCCCTTACATTACTGAATCTCCCGGATAATAATATCACCCTGGCCTCAAGTGCTTTTAAAGAATGCCTCTCGCTTCAAACGGTCAATCTCCCAGAGGGAGTTCGTTTTACTGGAGGGGCCATTTTTGAGGGTTGCTCTGGCCTTCTCTCAGTCACTGTTCCTGGGTCGGTGGGGACGATTATGGACTCCACCTTTTCCTCCTGCTCAAGCTTGGGCTCGGTCACAATCGATGAAGGCGTGACGGTGATCGGGGAGACCGCCTTTCGCGATTGCTTAAGGTTGGCGACTGTCGCCTTCCCCGACAGTCTGCAAGTCATTTCCCAGTCGGCTTTCTCAGGTTGCGTCTTGCTCAACAACCTCACTTTCCCCCCAAATCTCACCCGAATCGAATCTGGGGCCTTTCAAGGCTGCCACTCTCTTGAGTCCTTGGACATTCCAGACAGCGTTCAGACCATTGGAACGAGGGCCTTCGCCGATTGCCCCGCTCTCTCTTCGGTTTCACTTGGAAACGGACTTAGCGAAATCCCACAAGGAGCCTTTCTTGATCTGACCAGTCTGGTTAATCTCACCCTTGGCTCAGGGATCATGTCCATCGGAGAAAATGCCTTCAGGGGAGCCGTAGATCTGATTTCAATAACGATCCCCGCTAGCGTGGAGACTATCAGTTTTTGGGCCTTTGCAGATTGCTCTTCTCTCCAATCCGTCGTCTTCAACGAGGGATTAATCACAATTGACGCATTCGCATTTGAAAATTGCACCAGCCTCCGCGAAATCGATCTTCCAGAATCAGTGACGACCCTTGAAAATGGTGCCTTTTCGGACTGCACAAGTCTCATCCGGGCCTCGCTCGGAAGCGGTATCACCGAATTGCGGAGAGGCTTCACTCGATGCTCCGCCCTGGAAGAACTTACCCTCACCTCAAATATCAAAGCGATCAAAGATGATGCCCTACTGGGATGCCACAGTCTCACCAACCTTGATCTTCCGAATGGGCTGAGCTCGATTGGCGAAAACGCCTTCGAGGAATGCCGCAGCCTTACCGAAATAACGATACCAGACTCCGTCACCTCACTTGGCCAAGAAGCCTTTAGAGGCTGCTCGTCTTTGAGCCATGTGACCCTTTCCAACGGACTTTCCATCTGTCTCTTATACACATCTCCGAGCCCACGAGACCGAGGCTGATCTCGT
>CAJXVQ010000119.1 GCA_913060685.1 uncultured Verrucomicrobiales bacterium | reverse complement strand
TCTACACAGAGTAGATCGTCGGCAGCGTCAGATGTGTATAAGAGACAGCCTCCGCGTTGCGGATCGCGATTCTGGAATACGATGAAACCTCCGATGGGTATGGATATAAAGTCGAGCTGCTCCACCGCCTCAACAAGGCGGGACACAATGCCAGTTTTGCCCCCAGGAACCTGCTCGAACTCGACATGAACCCACGCAGAGTCACGCGCCTGGTGAATCAGACCGAGGCCGACGCCTGGGTGGTCTCAGGCGGATCGCAGGAGGTCCTGGAGTGGTTCTCGACGCAAGCGGTGTCGGTCTTTGCCTTGTTTGGGCGCTTGGAGGGGCAGCCAATTGCGGGCACGAAGCCGGACAAGTTGCCCGCCTTTGCCGCCGCCACACGTCAACTCGTCGGCTTTGGCCATCGTCGTATTATCCTGCTGGCCCGTCGAGAGCGGAGGCTGCCGGTGCCGGGACGCAGCGAGCGAGCCTTCCTCGAGGAACTCGAAGCCCACGGCATCCAGATCAGCCACCCCTACAATCTTCCAGACTGGGAGGAGAGCTCCGAAGGCTTCCACCGGATTCTCGATTCCTTGTTCAGAGCCACCCCGCCCACGGCGCTGATCATCGAAGAGGTCTCGTTGTTTTTCGCGGCGCAGCAATTCCTGCTGCATCGTGGCCTCCGGGTGCCGGAGGACGTCTCGATGGTCTGCACCGATGGAGATCCGCACTTCTCCTGGTGCAAACCGTCCATCGCCCACATCCACTGGGACAGCGCCCCGGTGGTGCGCCGCATCGTCCGCTGGGCCGCCAACGTGAGCCGCGGCAACGACAACCGCCGCCAGACCTATACCAAGGCCGAATTCATCGAGGGCGGAACGGTGGGACCAGCACCGAAATAGAAGACCCAAAGAGGTTGGCGATAGTTCGGAATTCTATTTCTTTGTCTTAAGCGCTTTTTTGACCGCATCGGCGACGGCATCGCCGAGAACTTTTTGTTCTTCTGTTTTGTAGTAGTGAACATCCGAGCCCTTTTTAAATTTGTCGAAGACGGCTGAATCTTTGACGATCTGGCACAGGTCATTGATTTGAATTTCCGGGTATTCCTTCATCACCTCCAAGGCCGCTTTGTTGAAGGCGATCTCCGCGCCCTTTTGACGACCATATCTTCCGCCGCTGCTTTTGGGCACCGGTGTTGTTGAGCACCAAACCAAGGTGGCTCCGCTTTTTCTCAAGATCTCAATTTGGGTTCTCAGGTAGGCCTTATAGCTTTCCAGTGGCGTCGCATAAGGGGCGTCGGGTCCAGTCTGTTTCAGGTCATGCAATCCGTGGTTGAATTGAATGACATCCCATTGAAAACTTTTTTGGGTGTAATTTCCCAACCAGTAATCGGCATACTGAACTCCGTAATTTGAGGAGAAGCTGTTGCCTTCGTTTCGGTGGTAATTGACCACGCCCTTGAGAGCTTCTTTGGCGGCTTCTTCATAGTTCATGCTGATGGAATCGCCGATGACTAACAAGCGGGGCAATTTCGGATCGTCGCCCTCGCGGGGATCAGGCAGCGCTGTTAACTCAATACGCTGCGCCACAAAAATCTTCTTACTTTCCGCACCCGTAATCCGTGCCGACCAATCCCCTTCTTTAATTTGTCCTGCTTCAACCACCTTTTCAGTGGTGATTTTTGACCGGCGTTTGGTCATCGTCACTTTGACGGGCTTGGCATTGATTTGCAGCGTGCCCGAATTCGGGCTGTCGGGGGTGAACACTGCGACCACTTCATCTTTCCCCGCCTTGATGCCCTCGGCCTTTTCTGCACTGAGTAAAACCGTCGCCGTGATGGCCGAAAAATCGCTCGCTTGAGACATCTTTTGAGCCTCGTTGTCATTGGCAGCTAGAAACCGGACGACCACCGGAGACTTGATGCCACTGAAGTCTTTGATGACTTCCGTATTGATGAAAACGGTGTCCTTCGACCAGTGCACGCAATTCCGTGAACGCCCAATGATCTTCTGCGGATCTTTTTCATCGTAGACCGCATTCTTTACGAATTCGAATCGTTGTGACGACTGATCCACATTGAAGATTTTACCGTATCGTTCAAAGGGCCACATGTGGGATTTCTCATTGATCGATTGCGCGTCAAATCCAGATGAGTGCTGAGGCTCGGCATGAATGAGTGGCGTGAATATCAAACAGGATGCTAACAATAATTGAGTGTTCATTGGATGGTCAGGATGACTACAGGAAGAAGGATCGTCCTTTCGCGGCAATGATCGGGGAGTCATCACTAGATGCGCAAGAACAACTTGCGGCGATACATCCAGAACAGGATCAGCCAGTAGCTCGCGAGCACGGCCAACCCTTCGAGAAGCGGCTCCAACTTCTCTCCGAGAAGCACGAAAACTTCCTGACCGAGGTGGGTTTTAAAACTTCCGGAAATGAAGTCGCCGATCAAGTGCGCGATAACGTAGGCGGCGATGGAATTCATACCGATCACAATCAGCGGGAAGGCCCATTTTTTCATGCCTCGCCAATCGATGATGGCGTAAAACACGGCCATGAAGAGGAAACACCATCCCCCGCTGAAGAGCACCCAGCTCGGTGTCCAGATGCGTTTCACGATCGGGCAGAAGCCCAACTGATGCAGCAACCCACCGAGAACAAAGCAAATCACCGCAGCGAGCAGAAGGCGCTTGAGGCGTTCTTTGGGCTGGAGCCCGGCCTTCAGCCAATTCCCGGCGAGAAGTCCGAGGAGCATCGTACCTAGAGTCGGGATAAAGCTCAGAGTGAGATAGCCTCCCCCATTGACCACATAGCTTGTCGGCCGTGGAAAGAGATTGAGAAACCAGCGATCAAAGGCGGAGCCCAGATTGAGGTGCTTGTTCCAATGAGCCGCGAAGCCCTCGGCGTGATGCGGCCAATCTGCCGAGGCGCCCGCAGCCGCGTAATCGAATCCCGATCCGGGAAGCGGATAGAGCGCCCAAGCCAACCAGTATCCCCCAAGGACGACGCCGAGCGCGATCACTTGGGTCCGAAAAGAACGCATGCCCAGCAGGAACAGGAAAGCGTAGCCGAGACCGATCTGAGAGAGGGTGTCTTCAAAAGTCCAGTTGGTCTGCTCACGATCCACGGAACGAAGGAAGACCCCCAAGAGAATCAACAAGAGAGATCGCCACACAGCATGTCCAAACATCGTTCGCGTGGACTGGCCCCTGGCCATCCGGCTCGCGATGGAGAAGGGCAAGGCGACACCCACCAGAAAGGAAAAGGAGGGTTGAATGAGGTCGTGCAGGGAACAACCCAACCATTGCACATGACTTTGATGGTATCCCAAGAGCTGCCACAAACCACTTTCCGGAAAGGCGCGGGCCACCTGTGCCAGGTGCAGAACCTCGGCCATCATCAGCAACATCACCAATCCCCGATAGGCATCGATGGAAGCAATGCGTTCCCGCGGCGTGGCAAGTGGTGACGAAATTTCCATGACGACGAACTTATACCAAGGAGCGAAATTGGATGGAAGAATGACCGCAGGGATTTTTCACAATATCAAGGGGCCTCGACCGTGGTAGTGTGTGCGCCAATTCAAAAGCGTGGAACCCTCTGCCCACTCTTCGATTGTATTCACGAACAGAAAGTGTGGCTGAACGCAACAAGTCCAATTGTAAAATCGTTAACAATAAAGACTGTCCTATTCTATCAAGGCCTCATTTTTCGTATAGAGCCGAAGCCGCCTCTTTTGCTCCTCTAGAGCAGTGCTCTGACCTGCAATCTCCAACCGCTGTATTGCCTTCTTGGTTATCTCGACTGCTTTCACAAAATTTCCGGCTGCAGCATAAGCCGCGGCGACGGTTGCCAAGGTGGTGGGGTTCTCTGAAACCTTTGGCGCCCGCATCATGAACTCCGCGAATGTCACCGCCCTCGCGCCATTGCGAACCTTTGGATCCTTACTCGTCGCCAGTAACCACGCCAACTGATTTAACACCATCACCTGCTTCGAATTATATCGCAGAGATTTTTCGTAATTGAGAACTGACTTCGGCATCGAGCCGCCTCGTCGTTCGACTTCACCCAGAATATAGTAGACCTCAGCCTGTTGCATGTTCTGCGCATGGGTCTTCGCATCCTTCGCCTGCACTGGAGGACCTCCATGTTCCTTCAGGAATTCCTCAAGCACCAGCCGGGCATCGTCAAAATACTCACCCTCCAAATAGGTCACCGCATTCTTCACCGGGTTTATAGAAAATGGTTGATCCGCCCATATTCCGGGAAACGGCACCGCAGCCGCGCGAGAAAACCCAGGCCCCTTTCCCAGCATCGACACATCCTTCAACAACACATCAACATCAACCGGCCCTTTGTAAATCACGCTGAGCCACCCCCCCTGATCAATGAGGAAGCTGGTGGGAACGGGAGTGCCCCGGTGACCATAGACACTCTTGGCGATGGAAGCATCGAGGAGGTCCATCAGCTCAGAGGTGGCAATCCCCGAAGGCCCCTTGAAGCCAATATCAGCAAGTACTTCCGCTGGCCCCGGACCACCAGAGGAGCGAATCGTTTGGAAGGAATCGGTATTAAGGGCCAACACCTGAATCCCAGCCGACTTCAGTTGAGATTCCCTTCGCGCGAACAAATCCAATTCCTTCTCGCATCGCTCACAGACATTCCAAAGATTCACCAACACCACGCCGGATTGAGCCAACTCATTGATGCTACCTTTCTGGTTCCCCAAATCCTGATACTCAAGATCTGGAATCTTAAGCGGCTGGGAAAGCCCAATCCGAATCACTTCTGATTCACTGCGACTCACCAACGGGTTCTCCTCTAAGCTTACCACTTTCCGCAACGCTGCCTGCGCTGCCTTCCCCGCACCCTGCTTCAGGTGCCATCGCTTACCAGGTTCGACACCCGAAAACTCCTCATACTCTCCCCTCTTCCAGTGAACCCGAACTCTCTCGATTTCCTGATCCATCCCCAAACCAAAATGAATCCACTTGGAAGACTGGCTCATAAAACCCTCTCCCGCATGCAGGGTCTTTGTCCTAACTCCCCCGCCCTCCATCTCAATCAACACTCTTGCCCCAATCCCATCACGTGGCATTCCACTCGCAGGGGCCCCTTCGAGAAGGAAAGAAACCCATCGGGCACCGGCACCCGGAATCTTGTTCTGCAAAAACCTGAGCCGGGGAGCCGTGCGGGCAGCCACCCAAACATCGACATCGCCATCATGATCCCAATCAGTCAGCGCCAGCCCCCGACCATCCTCCGGAAATCCAAAACCCGTCAGCCCCGAGACATCGGAAAACGTCCCGTCTCCCCTGTTTGAAAATGCGCAGTGCCGCTCCCGCCCGCTGAAGGAAGCCCCGGCCCGGATCCTCACCGTCAGCTCACTAAATGCATCCAGGTAATCCTTTCGTCCGTCTTTCTGCTCCGCATCTTTTGGTGACTGCGACACGACCTGCCGCCAATAGAAACTTCACAAATCATCCGGATCCTTCTGCGTCACGAATCCATTCGCGATCAAAAGATCCTCCCAACCGTCGTTATCAAAATCGGTAAAGAGAGAAGACCACGACCAACGCCCCATCGAAGCACCACCCGCAGACGGCACGTCTTTAAATCTCCCTCCACCTTCGTTCTGAAACAACGAATTTCCACGCGCGTGACGTTGGTAGAGAGATTTCATCTTACCAACCTCCGGCATAAACCGATCTTGAAAAGCGATCCGGTTCCCGGCGGAAGAAAACATATTTCCCACATAAAGATCCATCCGCCCGTCATTGTTGTAGTCCCCCCAACAAGTCGACATCCCCGCCGCCACATCTTGAATTCCCGCTGCCTCGGCCCGCTCTTCGAAGATCGCCTTCCCATCGGGAACGAGCTGATTCTCAAAGAAGTGGTTCCTTCCAAAATCGTTCGCCACATAGAGATCCAAATCACCATCCTGATCGTAGTCCTCCCAACTCGAGGAGTAGGTAAACTTATAGTTCTCCACACCAAGCCCGGCGGCCTTGGTTACCGAACGGAATCGAAATCCGCCATCGTTACGGAGGAGTTCATTCCGCCCTCCATTCACGGCATCGTGATACGGCACGGGGCGTGCGAGAACATCCTTGGTCGCAGCTCCGCCAAACCGCTTGGTATAACAATTGGCAAAGAGATCCAAATCACCATCCTGATCATAATCCGCCGCGCTCAGAGAATACGCCACCGCCTGGGGAAACAACTCGACCCCCTTCACCGCAAACTTCCCAGAGCCATCGTTTTCAAGACACAGCACCCCACGGGACATCGCCATCACCGCATCCTGATCACCGTCGTTGTCCAGATCGACAAAGAGCGAACTATAGGTGTGGTCTAAATAATTGAGACCTGATTCTTCACTCACATCGTCCAACCTCCCATCCTCCGTCTGAACAAACACCCGGTTGGGAAGTCCGCCCGCGTCCGGGTAGAAAAGGTCATCGAGACCATCACCATTGAAATCAGCGACCGAAACCCCGTGAGCCCCGGAGGCATCCAAGCCAAATTTCATTTCAATCCTCGCCAGCCAGTGGTCAATGCTCCGCTCAAACTGTTCCACATCCCCCGTTAAAATTTCTCCAGTGGAGTCCACAAATGATCCCCCGCCTGTCTTCCTGACCTCCTCGTAAACACCAGCCTGCAAGGCCTCCAACCGCAGTTCCTCTCCCGCTTTCCAAGACGCGGCCCACTCGGCATTGACCTGCAAAGCTTCATTCGCCAAATGCACCAGATGATGAGTTTCACCTCCTTCATCAGAGAGATTAACCTTCACCGTTTTGATCTCAGCAAGTTCAATCCCGGCGTCACCAAAACGTGCCCGAAGCTCCTCGAGAACACTCGCCAGAGCCCGGCTCCCGGACGGCATTTTACCAGCACGCAGAACCTGGAATTGCCCCTGCAGGCCTGATTCACGGAGTTCCAGACCTACCAAACTCGAACTCGCTCCGCTCAATCCTTCGATCTCCTCGCCCCTTAAAAAGGCCTTCCATTCATCGATCACTTCCGATGCCAATTCAGAGAACTCCTCCGTTTCCCAACCTGAGGAAGCCACGGTTTCAACAGCTTCCGGAGCACCGGCATCGCCCTCCTTATCCTGACAGGAGGTCAGAAAGAGCGAGACTGAAAGACCGATGATTATTCGACGCATATCCACCAAGATTGTCAGGGAGAGACCGTGACAACCAGCCGAATGAAGCGGTGCTGGTGATCAACGAACTTCAACGAGTCGCGAACCGTCACAGATTCAGTGCCATCGCCATTATCAACCGGAACACCCACCACCGTTGTCACGGGATCCCAGCTCTTGAGGTCACCGCTCACCTCTACAGTGTAGATGAGATCCAACGCAGTCGTCTGACGTCGAAAGGTCATTGCCTGGTAATCGAAACCACCGTCATCGAGTATGACCGCCGTGTATCCTGGAGAAATTTGGGCCACCTCGGGATCGAGCCCAAAGGCATACTCGAAAAGAGTATTCATCCCATCTCCATCCAGATCAACCGCCGGACCAACCACTAGGTCATCTGCGACTTGCCCTGCCGTAAATTCCTGATTCTTCCAGAACTCGAAGGTCATCGCCACCGCCGTAGACGCAGCGCCCGGATCACCTCCATTCGCCTGACTCACCCCCCAATTCACAGCCTGATCAAAATCAGTGACCGGAGTCGCTGCTGGATCGAGCATCACCAGGGAATGCCCGTCGCCATCCGTCTGCGGATACCAACTATCGCTGTAGGTAAACTCGAGAACATTCTCGCCAACGGCATCGATGATTTGCAACTGCTCACCACCGTTATCCAAATTGCCGGAGAATTCTCCGACGATTGGAAAACCCGTTCCGTTCCGAAGCTCAAAGGCCGTTAGGTTGGAAACAACAATCACCCGCTGCCCGGGAGTCAGCGTCGTTCCCGCACCGAAGGTCATGGACACTCCTTCAACGAATTGTGCCCCACTCAAATCCAGATTGGTCGCACCCGTATTGGTCAGTTCAATGAATTCAAAATCAGAAGAGCCCAAGGTTGGAATACTGGTCAACTCACCCGCCGTGGGGTTCGCGGGGTTGTAGAGTAACTCGGTCACACGAAGACTCTTCTGTGCCGGTGTCGCCACTCCAGGGTAAGTCACGGTGTCGATCAAGTTCCCGAGATTGTCGTGGAGATGAATGGTCTCGCCACGGGCGGAAAGTTGGCCGCCATAACCGCTCACAAGATACCGTTTTTCAGCGGCCTTGGGGCTCACGGATCTGGACCTGAATCCAATCGCTTCGCGTCCCACATGCAGGGTTCCACCCGTCGGGATGACCGCTCCCGGAGGGAGGGTCATCGCGATTCCACCTGAGATCACCCAATCCGAGCAATCAACGGCAAAGCCATTGGAGTTGGTCAAGGTGAAGAACTCTCCGCTCTGGTCAGAAGTTGCCCCGGAGGTTGCCGGGTTAAAATCGATCTCCCCAATGTTGATCGCCGCTGCCACCGGCTGGGCCGCCGGAATTTCGCCCAGACCATACAATTGAGCCCGACGACTCGGAATGAACTCGGTCAGAATGCGGGTCGAGGCCGGCCGCATCGCATTCCGGTTCCCCCACGATCCCCATTTCTGGTAATCGAGATCCGCGTCGTCCG
Source organism: uncultured Verrucomicrobiales bacterium (assembly GCA_913060685.1). Classification (GTDB taxonomy): domain Bacteria; phylum Verrucomicrobiota; class Verrucomicrobiia; order Verrucomicrobiales; family Akkermansiaceae; genus SW10. Next base: position 5,786 of record CAJXVQ010000119.1, on the reverse strand, counting down.
TTCCACTGGAAGGACTATTGTTTGTGGGATCAATCAAAGCCACCAGTTCGTTTACCCTCGTCTGAAAATAATTCACGGGAGTGGCCGGAGCACCCAGCATTTGGTCCATCAAGGTCCGCATGCGACGCAGATACATTTGATTAAGAATCGAATCGCCGAAGATTAACGTCTTCATTCGGTTCGATGGCCCGGCCCGTAGATTATTATTCGTAAAGGTATCATCAAAGTAAGCCGGGCCACCCACCCAGTTCCGACCAAGGCAAAGGTCAATGTCCCAAATTAAGGGACGCCACTCTTCCGTCCCCTCGGTATCACGGTAGATATAATAATTTTTGTGCCCGTGATCCCGGTTGTTTGTCATGTCCAGAGCCGCCAAATAATTAATGGTGCCCGGAATGTTCATGTTGTCGTAACCATACTTGAGCTTGGCTTCACCCGATTGACCCAGTCCGGCCACCAGAGCCGCAAGATCACTGTTGTTCTCGCTCTTTCTCGTCTTCTTGTTTACTCCGCTCGATGATGAATCGAGGCGATTATACATCTTGTAGAGCGCTCCATTTTCGTCGAGCCCGGCGCGATCGAGATATTTATCATCACCATCCTCGATCAAATCAGCGGTGCTGAAGAAGGCCGCATTCTGCTGAATCCGCACCGGGAAGGAATAGTGGGCCGGATGCCCCGAGTTACGCATAATCTCGTATCCTATAGTGTTACGGGTCTTGGACTTATCCGCCCAGTTCGTGATCATGTTAATGTCCTTCGCCAAAGTTCCGCCATCATAGGGAAGGAATCGATCCCCCTTGTTGAAGTCAAAATCGTAACTTTTCTTGGGAAAGCCACCCGTCGACTGGCCATGACGGTCAGCCTGGATGTTGTCGTAGAACTTCCCCAAATAGTAGACCGATCCGCGCGACCCCGGACTTGACGAATTCGCACCGTTCGGGTCCGAAGTGAACCAATGAAAAATTGGAAGATTGGAGCTACTCACAGAGGGATCCTCAGCGATCGTTCCAAAGTATTCCGCGGAATCCACCGGATCCGGGAAAATCGGCTGCCTTGAAACCACGCTGTTGGAATCCGTCGCTGTCACCCTCCAGCGTAACATCTGGCCCTGCGCGATTCCTGAAATAGGAATCGTTGCGGTAAAAATCCCATCACCGGCAACAAGATCGGAGCCTGTCCCATTGTCTTGCATCGCCACCGTGGTCTCACCGCCATACATCACTCGAGAGATTAGACTGACGGAAGACACTGCGTTCAGCGTAGGGACGACCAGAGCCTCAATCGCGAGATTTCCCGAACTGGTATCCAATGGCGCCAGATCTCTCGTCACGCTTTTAATGAGAGGCCCGGGTGCAGACGAACCACCAACATTAGCACTGCCCGGTGTTGCCGAGGTAAAATAAGAGGCCGTCGAAGTTCCTCCAACGGTCAATCCTTCCAGCTTGGGAAGGAAGAGGGCATCCGAGCTATTGGTAGCCCGATTCAAACCGTGGATGCACAAAACGTTCTCTCCAACATTCAGGAGAGAAGAGCTAAAACCGAATGACTCCTCAACAATTGCGTCGCTATCATTGTGGTTGGCCGTTGCGATCGATTGATACGTCAATGCATTGGGGGCTGGCGCCAAGGCCTCTGCGACCGCCTCCGGATCACCATTCAAGTAAGCGACAAATCCGTCATCGTAGTTCATCTTTAGATTCAATCCGGCAAAATCAGCGGGATTATCCACATTAAATGGAATCCGAATATAAACCGAGGTCCTTGCAGGCGATTGGCTGAACATCGCACTTTGAAGATCCGTCGAAATAAAGGAGTCGTAGGTATCAGGAGTTCCCGTGGCATAGCCCAAACCGGTCGTCCCAGGTGTCCAAAGCGCATCATCGAATTCAGTCGCGATCCAGGAATTTGGGTTCGTCCCCTCGTTGACATCGTTGGCCGAACTTGTCGGAACCAAATACTTCACCGTTGCTCCAGCATCGACGATCGTTGTCGCGGTCGTGCTTTGCTGGAGACCATAAGAGACATCCGGAACCTGCTGAGGAAAAGTTGGGCTAAAATCATACTCAATCGTCGTTCCATCTGCCTGAATCAATCCGAGATACTCACCAGAACTCGAAAGCTTAAAGTTGGTGTGCAATTCATCACCGGCTTCAGCACGATCCTTGTTGGACGCAAAGATCACCATGATCTCTCCCGCATTCAATACGATGTCAGGAAAAGTCCACTTCACCAAATTAGTGGCATCATCGGTCAAATGCCAGCCGCTGAGATTCACGGGTGCGGCACTTTGGTTAAAGATCTCAATCCAGTCCTCGAAGTCGGCATCCTCATCTTGAAGAACGCTTGAATTCGAAGCCATAAATTCTGTGATCACCACATCCTGGGCGGATGCCAATGGCGCAGACGCTAAAAAAAAGAAGGGTGCGGCCCATAGGGACCGCACCGCCTCGGAGAGGGGTCGTTTCATAAATGTTAAAAAATTCCTAAGGAACGAGCTCCAACACGTGGATAATCGCGCTTCGATCAGTGACACTTGGAATCGTCACTTCGGTCTCACCTCCCGGCTGTGGAGATACCGTTGGCCCGATCGGAGTCCAACCTACCGGATCTGTCCCGGACAACTTCTCAATCTGATATTCAAAACCATCCCGGGAAGTAAACCTGACCGTCAACTGGTTGGCACTCTCATTATAATTGGTGGAGAGGATCCGCAGCGAATCCAAACCGGAGCCAGGAACAAAGGGGGTCCCATCAGGCTGAACCGGAGTTGCCGGGATCGTTGGGTCGACCCAGAGCTGGAAACGGGAATTGTCACTCCCATCACCATCCAGGCCGTCCAGCCCCCTTGGAGAAAGAGCAAGTTCCAAAGTGTCACCAGCACGGGCATTCACAAAATACCAGCTCCGTAATCCGGCACCATCCGTGCCACCCACTGTAATTTCGTCCAGAGGCAAACCATTCTGAAGAACGATCGCCGTGGTTCCGTTTCCACCCATTCCCAGCTTGCTCAAAGAATAGGATAGAGCAAGAGGCCCGTCATCCTCGGCAGACCAACGCATCGTCGTCCAATGAACTTCTACATTATTGTCTCCATTCGGGTGCGCGGAGGCAGGAGTGAGGTTGGTCCATGGCGGGTTCGGCGTTGCACCTCCGGCATCAACCATATCAAAGTTCCTCCCATCCCAGAAATTGGTCGCGCTGTAGAAGCTCGTGCCATCTGTCGGGAACTGAATGAAGCCCGACTGATCGGTGGGTTCTCCATTGAGCGTTACGTTGTAATAACCATACGTCCATCCGTCGACCGTTTGTGGATTCGGCGCATCGATTGGGTAGTCGGCAAGGGAATCAGCTGAGAGTCCAATCGAGGCGCTCACATTGGATGCCGGATCGGCGGGGTCATAACCCGTTGATGCTTCGTGAGCATCAGAGAAGCCATCGCCATCGCTGTCCAAATTGCAGGGATCCGTTCCGATGGCAATTTCCTGGCCGTCTGAAAGTCCGTCACCATCTGAATCAGCTTCCGTAGGATTGGTTCCATGACTCGCCTCATCTTCATCGAGGAGTCCGTCGGAATCAAAATCTCTTCCGCTCGCCAATTGCGTCAAATCGCCAGGGAAATATTCCAGCTCCCAAAAATCAGCCAACCCATCAGGTTCGGAATCAGCTGCGCCGAACGGAATGAAATACTTGCCATTGGAATGGATGGGCACTGCAGGAATACGGGTATCGATCGTCATCCAGTTCGCCGAACTGTCACTGCCGTCCGTGCGGTTCGTGACACCTTGAGGCGTCAATACGAGATCGATGATATCGCCGTCCACGAGGTTAAAATAGTGATACCGGATAAACCCGATGTTGTCTGATCCGGGAAGCGTCACAGAGTCAGCTTCCACTCCATTGAGGTGGACGGAACCGGTAACACCATCGTTGGCAGTGTTGTTCTTGCGGGTGTGCCAAACCACGCGAACCGGAGTGGTCTCCCCAAGACCGGAAGCAGTCCAACGACGAACCGTCCAATGTTCATCAACATTGTTCGTTCCATTTGGGTGAGTGTTCTCTGCTGCGAGTTGGGTCCAAGGCGGGTTCTGCGGATCAAATTCATTGGACCAGTCGTAGTTGACGCCATTCCAGAAATTAGTAGGGGTCCTGATTACCGTCCCATCAACAAGGAAAGGAATGAAGTCAGTGGAGGCATCGTAATTTGTGCCCTTCCCATCCAAGGTGTAATTTCGATATCCCCAACTCCAGCCATCCTGACCATCGACTCCTGAAAACTGGCTAAGAGAATCAGCGAGAGCATCAGAAAGGGGAGTGTCGTTAATATCATTCGGGTCGCTTCCGTAAATAAGGATCTCGTCAGGATCACTTGCTCCATCTCCGTCCGTATCAGCAAGGTTGGGGTTCGTAAACGGAGTTCCTGTGACTTCGTCACCGTCAGATAAGCCATCTCCGTCTGAGTCCGCCAAAGCCGGGTTCGAGCCTGTATCAGTAGGAGAAACATAAATCCCATCATTGGTTTCAAGATCATCATTGAGCCCGTCCCCATCTGTATCAGCAAGGGTCGGATTGGTATCCAGGTCGAATTCTTCGCTGTCCGTTAAGTTGTCGTTATCAAAATCACCCGCCCCACTGAGCTGGGTCAGATCACCCGGAAAAAAGACTTCCTCCCAGCTATCAGCCAACAGATCACCATCCGAATCCACCACCGTGGAGATGATCATTCTCGTAAACGATCCATCCGAACCATCTGCCCGATCTCCGGTTGGGCCTACCGGAGTCAGAGCCAAATCAACGACGTCACCGTCATTGATCGTCAAAAACGTGGTCGAGGTCACTCCCGTCCCATCATTCCCCGCGATTGTGACTTCTTTCTTGAGCACTCCGTTCTGATGGAGGCGGCCACTTGTTCCATTTCCATTGAGGTTTTGCGCAGCGACCCACCACTCCACAGAAACCAAAGTTGGGGTAGGTGCATCCGTCGCATTCACCGTCCAGCGTCGGATCGACCAGTGCTCGCCAGGTGCACTCGCAGGGTGCACTTGTGTAGACCCAAGCAACGTCCACGGCGCGACATTCAACGCCAGATCCCAATTCGTTCCATCAAACTCCGCCGCATCAAACGGAACAAAATCATTCAACGCGTCATAGTTCTGAGCTCCACCATCAGTGGTATAGTTTCGATAACCATACGTCCAGTCGTCCTGTCCCTGTGTACCCGAAAACTCGGTCTCCGAATTACCGAGAACAACCTGCCCCCAGCTTACCTGGGTCGCGATCATCGCGACCGACAAGCTAAGTAACTTGCCTGCTCTCGATTTCTTAAAATGACTAATTTTCATGGTCTTACGTGTAAAGCTCAAGGCAACTCACAATCGCTTTCCACGTCAAGAAGGAAACTCGGCGCAACACGCTTCACTCCAAAAGCAAATTCTAGTAGTCGGGAGATGATTTTGCTAGATTACGATCTATCAGACCAGAACTCCCATGGAAGAAGTAATCCTCATCCTCCTGACGATCGCCGGCTGCGTCCTCATCCTGCCGGTCGTCGCTCTCGTCAAATCGATCCATACGGCGAGAGTAGCACGTGACGCCGAGGAGCGCATCAGGCATTTGGAAAGCCGCACCGCGGATCTCGAGAACACGATCCGCGCTCTACAATTGAACGCCAGGTCCGAAATTCCATCAACTGAGGAGAAGCCCCCCCTCTCAACCACCAATACGGACCTCGCTCCCGCCGTCAAATCCGATCCCTGTCTCTTATACACATCTCCGAGCCCACGAGA
>CAJXVQ010000118.1 GCA_913060685.1 uncultured Verrucomicrobiales bacterium | reverse complement strand
GAGTAGATCGTCGGCAGCGTCAGATGTGTATAAGAGACAGGTTCACGACCCCGACCTTCTCGTCGCCGACGAACCGACCGGAGACCTTGACCGGGAATCCGCCGATTCAATTCTCAATCTCCTGAACAGCCTCGCGACCGATCATGGCAAAACCATCGTCATGGTCACGCACGATCCGAAGGCTTCCGCGGCCGCTCATCGCGCCCTCCAACTCGAAAAAGGTCGCTTCCTCGAAGAGGGCCACCTCTTAACCCACGTGTAGAAAATCATCATGAAACTCGCCATCCTTGCCCTCAAGAATCTCACCCGGAATCGCCTGAGATCACTCCTCACCATTTTGGGTGTCGCTGCGGGAATGTTTCTCTACGCCTCGGTTCAGACCATGCAACATTCACTCGCAGTCGCCACAGAATCGAGCGCCGCAGACACCACCCTGGTTGTTTACCGCGAAAACCGATTTTGCCCGGCGACCTCCCGCTTGCCCGAGCATTATCTCTCAACCATTGAAAACATTCCAGGCGTGCGCCAGGTCATTCCAATTCAGATCGCGGTGAACAACTGTGGAGCTTCCCTCGACGTGATCACCTTTCGTGGCGTGCCGCCCGAGACTTTGAAAAACTACAACCCGGGCATCAACGTGATCGATGGCTCCTACGATGATTTCGTCAACCAGACAGACGGCGCTCTTGTCGGCCAACATCTCGCACAACGCCGGGGCCTTTCTCCCGGCGACAAATTTGAAGCCGTCGGCGTCAATGTCACGGTGGCTGGAATCATTTCATCCGACTCCCCACAGGATGAAAATGTCGCCTACGTCCATCTCCCCTTCCTTCAACAAGCTTCAAAAATCGGGCTCGGAATTGTCACCCAGTTCAACGTCAAAGTTGAAAGTGCCGACCAGCTTCAGCCGATCGCCGATCAAATCGATGAGACTTTCAAGGCCGATCAGCAACCGACCAATACCCGCCCGGAGAAAGCCTTTTTTGCCGAAACCGCCAAACAAATGATCGAACTCATTGGTTTCACCCGCTGGCTCGGTCTCGGTGCCGTTTTCGCAGTGCTCGGTCTGGTCGCAAATTCCGTCCTCCTGATCGTTCGCGGGCGGGTCAAGGAAACCGCCATCTTTCAGACCCTGGGATTCTCCCGACTCGCCATCGGCCTCATGGTTGTGATCGAAGGAATTTTACTAGGGCTCGTCGGTGGACTCATTGGAGTCATCGGAGCAATGGCTTTCTTTCATTTTAAATCGTTCACGCTTGGAAATGAAGGCCTCACTCTGGCCCTCACTCCCTCGGCCACCGTCACCCTCACCGGCCTCGGCGTAGCGGTTGCCCTTGGCCTTCTCGCCTCGCTCTATCCCGCCTGGAAAGCGACCTCCCGTCCTCTTGTTCAATCTCTCAATTCCTAGCGATGCTCCCATTTACATACGCACTGAGAAACCTCTTTCGCGACCCCTCGCGTTTGGCCCAAACGGTGGGCGGCTCTGCCCTTGTCGTGCTTTTGCTGATCGCAGCCGTCGCGCTCAATCAGGGAATGGACAGCGTCCTTTCCGCCTCCGGTTCTGCGCAAAATGTCATTCTCTTGGGGAAAGGATCGGAAGAATCAATTGAACGATCTGAAGTCAGCATTGATGCTGAATCCGCAGCCGCCACCTCGATCACCGGGGTTCAATCCAAGCTGGGAGTTTCTGCCATTTCGGGCGAGATCGTCTATCAAGCGCCCATTAAAACTGAAGCAGGGGTCGAGGAACCGGCTCTCCTTCGTGGCGTTCTCGAAAAAGCTCTTCTGGTCCACACCACGGTCAGCCTATTGGAAGGCTCCTTTCCCGGTCCGGGTGAAGCCATGGTCGGCCACCTTGCCCATCGTAAGCTCGGAGTTGATGAGGAAGAACTTGCGGTCGGAAAGAACTTCTATTTTGGCGACACCGCCGTTCGAATCTCAGGTCGTTTCACCGCTCCCGGAACTGTGCTGGAATCCGAAATCTGGTTTGATCGAAATGATCTCGCCTCGCTGACCCAGCGGGACTCGCTGTCCTCGATCACCCTTCGGCTCGATAGTGTTGATATGGATGATGTCGAACTTTTCACCTTTCAGCGAAACGATCTCGAACTCTCGGCAATCCGTGAAGATCACTACTACGAGAAGCTGAGTATTTTCTATGAACCCATCAAGATCATGACCTGGGTCACTGCCGCTCTCGTCGCAGCCGGAGCAATCTTCGGAGGTCTGAACACGCTCTACGCCGCCTTTGCCGCACGCATCAAGGAAATGGCCACCCTCCAATCGATTGGCTATACCCGCACCGCGCTGTTCGTGTCCCTCATTCAGGAAAGTCTGCTCGCCACTCTCACCGGAACTCTCCTGGCCTTTATTCTGGCCTATTTTCTACTGGATGGGCGCACCGTGCCGTTCTCCATCGGCACCTTCACCCTGACCCTGACCCCCACCGTGATTATCTCCGGTCTCGTCACCGGAATTCTTCTCGGTTCCCTCGGAACTCTGCCACCGGCCATGCGCTGCCTTCTTCCATCATTGCCGAAGGCCCTTCGCTCCAGTTAAAAACAATCAACCACAAAACAAAAAATATGAAACCAACACTACTACTCGCCCTCGGTCTCACCCTTGCTCTGGCATCTTGCTCTGAGGAAAAAGCCGCCGCGGACAACACTTCCTCGAGTGAATCGGGAGGCCTCGCTTCTCTCGTTCTTTCCACTGCCCCGGCCGATGCCATCGACATTGCCGATCTTCGAAAATCAGGAAAGCCCGGCGACACCGTGACCTTCACCGGCCACGTTATTGGAAGTGATCCTGTCTTCATGGATGGTCGCGCTGTCATGATCATGGGCGATCCGAAAAAACTGACCTCCTGCAATCTTCGTCCCGGCGATGAGTGCGAGACTCCGTGGGACGTCTGCTGTGATGATCACGACGTCATCACCGCGTCCATCCTCACCGTTCAAGTTGTCGATGACGCAGGCAAACCTCTCAAAACCGGGCTCAAAGGACTGGGAGGCATGAAGGAATTGAGTGCCCTGACCATCATTGGGAAAGTTGCCGATAAGTCCAACGAGTCAAACATGCTGATCAACGCGACCGGCATTTTTGTCCAACCTTAACAGAGATTCGTCACGCCAATGTTTCGCTCAGTTGTCGCTTCCAGCGTCGCCCTCGCCCTTTTCACATCCTGCTCCACCGACAGATCACCTACGGATGATTCGCCCCAGGTGGTTGCCGGAGAGAAGCGCGTAGGAATCCCCTGGTGGCGGCAACTGAATGATTCCGCTCTCAACCAGGATGTCTCGGCGGCGCTTTCTTCCAATCCCGGCCTCCGGGCCGTTGCACTCAGAATCGACCAGGCAGACGCCGCGGTTGCGGGTGCCCGGGCCTCGACATTGCCCCGACTCAATCTGGGTTTCGGCTATGGCGAGGGAAGAAGGAAGGAAATCGATTTCGGCCCCTATGATCTCGCTCCATGGCAAAGCGGTGGCCAATTGTCCTGGGAAATTGATGTGAGTGGAAAACTCCGTGCCGCCCAAAAATCAGCCGTTGAAAATCGAGCCGCAGCCGTCTGGGATTTTCACTCGGCCCGCCTCCTCCTCGCGAGTCGCATCGCTGCTGCCCGCATGAATCTCTACCGCTTCAATGCCGAACTCTCCAATCTCGACAACTCACTTTTAGCCAGCCAAGGCACCATCAACTTCCTCACCGAACGCTCGGAAGCCGGACTGATTCCAGATTCTGTTCTGGAGAAGCAGCGGGCTGAAAACGAAAGGCTCGTTCGTGAAAAACTCGATCTCAAACGGCTCCGTGATCTCACCGTCGTGCAGCTTCGCACTCTTCGCGGTGGAACCAATCCGTCGGGGATCACCCGATCAAACTTTCCGTCACCAGCGAGCTTATCGAGTCGCCCCCTGAATGAACTCCTCGCTTCCCATCCCGGTATTCTTGCCGCCGAGGCCCGGGTTCGCTCCGCCTTTCAACTCGAGCAATCTGCCCGACTCGATCTCCTTCCGTCCTTCCAGATCAATGCTCTTGCCGCCGGCAGTCAGAAGAATCTCACCGATCGCTTTATCATTTGGACCCTGAAAGCGGGACCATCTCTCAACATTCCCATCTATGATCCGGTGCGGCTTGCTGCCGTGAAAGCCCGGAAATCACAGAGCAAACTTGCGGCTGCCAAGTATCAGGAAACAGTTCTCGATACCTTGGCAGAAATCGAGACCGCTCGCATCAACTTCGCCAGCCGTCGCGCCCAGCTCGCGGCCGCCCTACGCGAGACCAAAGCCCTTGAGCGCACCCGCAACGATGCCCGCGAACAATTCGATGCCGGACTGACTTCCCAAATCGAATACTTCGATACCGAACGGCGCTGGCTCGACGCCAAACGGAGCCAGGCAACTCTCCGTCAAGCCATGCTGAATGCCCAAATTGACCTGATCAAAGCCACTGGCGGAGGACGATTCTAGTCCTTTAAAACTGGAACCGTTGACACTCCGGACTCACATGAATGAGCCTGTCACTTCGCGAGACGTGGAGCCGAGTGACCCTGCTCGCGGATCTTCTTCAACAAGGCCCGCATTGCCTTCACCTTCTCAGGGTGTTTGGCCGCGACATCATCGCGTTGACCAATGTCTTCCACGAGATTGAAAAGCTTCGGTTCTTTGCTTTCGGTTTGCGGGTAACCGTGCTTCTGATCCCACGCCTTGCTCTTGCGCGAAGAAAGGCCGCTCTTGGCCTCCACGAGCACCCAATCACCCTCACGAATCGCGTAAGAATCCTTAAAGGTATTATGCACATGGGCAGTCCTCACCGATTTCACCTCGCCCTTGAGGAGTGGCAAAAGATCATGGGAATCCTCGGCCGCATTCTTGGCCGGAAGCTCGTAACCCACCACCGAAGCCAGCGTGGCCATGAGGTCGATCTGCGAAACGAGCGCTTCATTCACCGTCCCCGGCTTGGTGACACCGGGATACTTGATCATGAAAGGGACATGGTGGCCGCCTTCATAAATATCGCGCTTCAGTCCCCGGAACGGGTGCGCCGACCAGTGATCGAACTTGGCATCGCGAGCATAGGCATAGTGCTCGGGGCCATTGTCCGCGGAAAAGATCACGATGGTATTCTCCGCCTGTCCCGAGTCCTTCAGCGCCTTCAAGATCCGGCCAATGGAATGATCCGTCTCATGGACAAAGTCTCCGTAAGGTCCTGCCTTTGATTTCCCGTCGAACTCATCGTTCGGAATGATCGGAGCATGCGGGGAAGGATAGGCGAAATAGAGAAAGAAGGGCTCGTCGGTCTTGGCCTGCGCCTTGATATACTCCACCCCCTTTTTTGTCGTCGTGGGAATGTTGTCGTAAGGATTCCAATCCGCAACCATGGGCCCGGGCCGGCATTCCCAATTTCCCTCTTTGATCGGCTTCCACTTTTTCGTGTCCATCAACATGTCCGGAGCCTTCACCACTTTATCATTCTCGATCCAGCAGTAAGGCGGGAAATTGATCACGGTATCACCGAAGTAATAATCAAAGCCATGCGCGAGCGGGCCGTTCGGAATCGATTTGCTCCAGTCAAAGGCCTCCGGCCCCAGCTGCGCCTTCTTGCGCTTGCCATCCTGGACCGTGGTGGCCTTGACGTCCTTGTTTCGGATGGCCTCCCAATCCCAACCCAGGTGCCACTTCCCGATCGCGGCCGTGGCATACCCCTTCTCCTTCAACATCTCCGGGAGGGTCAGGCGCTCCGGCTTAAAGACAGAATCTCCAAAGACATTCACGATTCCGTGAAAATCCCGCCAATGATGCCGGCCCGTCAACATCGCAAATCGCGACGGGGTGCAAATTCCCGAAGAAGAATGCCCGTCGGTAAACCGCACGGATTCCTTCGCAAGCTGATTCAGGTTCGGGGTTGGAATTTTACTATTTTCGTAATAGCAACCGAGGTCCCCGAAACCCAAATCATCGGCGTAAAGAATCAAAACATTCGGCTGCTTCGCTACCAGAGAAATTCCGGACAAGGCAAGGGAGGAAAGAAAAGTCAAAGAGCGCTTCATTGGAAATTCGAGTGTGACCAAACGACCGACGCGCGCCAAGAGACAAATCTTCTTCTCAATTCAGGAAAATCAAGCACGCCGCACTCAGCACCGCAAACTCATCCAGCCCTACTTCGTCATCTTCTCTTCTTCAGGTGCCGAGAGCACTTTGATCCTTTTCTGACTTTCCTCGGAAAGTCCCTCAATCGGATAGCCCACCGTTTTTCCCGTCTTCTTCAGTTTAAAGATCACCTTCCCTTCCTGAAGACCCTGATAGCGAGCGACAATTTCGGTCCCCTTTTTATTCGTCCAAGTCTCCCAAGCTGGCTCTTTCACCACCGGAGCCGGTCCAAATTGCTCCATCACGACTCGCCCGTCTTTAAACTTCAGCGTCTTCGCCGGATCCCACTTCTCCGGCCCCTTCTTGCCCGTCTTCCCATCAATCCTGGCCCCCTCGTGAATCCACTGGGCCACCAACTTGATCTCCTCTTCGGTCAAGCCCTCCCCTTTGTTTTTCGGAGGCATCGATCCTTTTTCATGGCGCGGCATCACCAGCGTCACGAAGAGATAGCTGGCATCCCAATCACCCGGAACCACCACATCATTTTTAGCGAACCTCTTGGCAAAGTTCTCCTCATCATCAAGGCGCAACCCACCCTTCACCTTCTTCGCCTGATCACTGTGGCAGTCATAGCACTTCGCCTCAAAAATCGGCATGACATCCCGCTTATAATCCAAAGCAAACGACGGCATCACCAAGAGCAGAAACAAAAAGAGAAATTTCATCAAAGTTGGCTACGAATCAGTTTCTCAAAATCTTCCGACTCCATGAATGAAACGATCAACGATGCCTGCCCCCCAACATGAATGGCGAAAAGCACCGGGGAAAAACAGATGCCGTGGTCGGTCTCATCGACATCTATCCGACCCTGCTCGATCTTCGCGGCTTACCCGCAAATGACAATGTCGTCGGCCGCAGTCTCAAACCTCTCCTGCACAACCGAAATGCGAACTGGGATCACCCCGCCCTCACTTACCGAAAAGACGGCGGTCGTTCACTCCGCAACCAACGCTACCGCTACATCGAATATGGCGACGGCTCCCAGGAACTCTACGATCACAAAAATGATCACAACGAGTGGAACAATCTCGCCAAAGACCCCGCAGCCGCAGCCGTCTTAAAAGATCTCAGCAGCCAGCTGTCCAAGCTCCACCGAAAGTGAGTCGGCATTCCTAATCTTTTGAACGACGCAAACCAATCTGAGACAGATCAATCGGGACAATTCCCATCTTCAGCGCAGGTGACTCCGGCTTAAATTGAAAATCCCTCTTTGTAGGATCTACAAAGAGAGGATCACTCGCACTGCTCTTTGCATCCACCCCACCCTTTTGCTGCTTTGCTAAAAACACTTTTCCCAGAGAGGCATCGGCAGCAGAAAAGTAGATGTTCGAATCTGTCTCGGCGTCCTTGGAGACTGCCAGTTTTCGCCCGCGACGGTCCTCATTGGTGCGGCCCTTTCCTGGAGGGAGTTCGTCGATGAAGGTGCAGTCCTTTGAAGATGAGTAGAAGATGTTCCGCTGGATCGTCGCACCGGCCATCGGCCCCTCGCGCACCGCGAGGTAGTAGCCGCGAGGCGGAGCAATGATATCGGCCACGATGTTATTTTCACAGCGGTGGTTCAGCTTCAGCATGATTCCCTGTGACATGCAACGATAGATGAGATTCTCGGAAATGAGAGTATCTTTCTGCCCGCCATCCGTCCGAATTGCGCATTGCATCTTGGTCGGAGCGACGAGGTCATGGATGTAGTTTCGTCGAATAATGTTCCCGCCGCCTGCTCCACGAATGTAGATGGCATTGCCATCCGCCAGCATCTCCATGGCGTGATGAATCTCGTTAAGCTCGATGACATTATCGTGAGTATGGAGGTAGCGTAAAATGTCCTTCCGCTGCGGCTTCCTTGGTAAATCGGTAACCTCATGCCGCCGAATGGTGCGGCCCAATTCTCGCCCGTTCTTTGTGAAAAAATCGGTCATGCATCCCGAGATGATGATCCCGGTGTAGGGCGTGTGGCGGATGAGGTTATTCGCGATGCGATTCTCTCCGCTCTGCCACACCATGATGCCCGGTGAGTGGGAATAGATACGCCCCGTGTGATGAATGTGGTTGTTGTAGATGAGGTTCTCACGATTCACATCCTTCGTCCCCGGGCCATATCCGCAAAGCAGAATGCCGGTGCCGCCAAGCTGCTCAATGTGGTTTCCAGAAATGGTATTCTTCTGCGCGTGGAGATCCAGGCGGATCGCGCCGCTGCCGCTGTGGGCGAAGTGGCATTGCTCGATCGCGCAGTTCTCAGTGCCCCGGAAGCGGACCAGGGCATTCCCTTTGTCAAACATCTCCCAATCGTGCTGAAGCCCGGCGTCATCGACAGAGATTTGATACCGCTCACCATGCATAAAGGTGAGGCCACGAAAGCGCAGGTTGCGGACGGGGAGATCCTTGGCCCCCTTCATATTGATCTCTCCTTCCACGCGGATGTACTCCGTCAATTGCGGAGATTTCACCGCCGACTCATTGCGCGGCCAGAGGTAGAGTTTGCCCTCCTTGGTATTCAAAGCCCACTCGCCAGGTTCATCGAGTTCCTCAAGCACATTTTCGACCCAGCAGGACGGCGTCGTTTTGAGAAAATGAAGCGGATTCATGGCATAAGTGGCATCGATCGAAGTCCGGGCCATTTGCTTCTCCTCATTCACGGAACTCAAGGGCAGCACATTCATGATCCAGGCGTGATGAGGTCGCACGAGGACTTCCACATCACTTAAATTCGCCCAGTTCTTGATCCGACCTTTTGGAAAATAGAGAGCATCACGCTTGCCAGCCTTCACCGGGATAAAACCAAGCGAGCGGGCACGGGGAAGCAGACCCTCCGCATCATAAAGGGTGAAAAAATGATCGGAGACATCGGCCACCTGAACCTTGCCCCTGGCAACCTCGGGAAGCCCCGGTGGCGGGGTGTCGGGATTCTTCCAACCGCTAATTTTCTTTCCGGAACTAAAGACCGGGGTCTCACCGGGAAAGGCCGCGTAGGTGATTGTCGCTCCACCCTCCCCGGAGTCGGACCGATCGAAAACGACCGTCTTTTTCAGCTCATAATTTCCTCCACGAATCAGGACGAGCACATCACTCTTACCTTTCCTGTCTAGCTTGCGCACCGCATCTCGCGCCTTTTCCAAGGTGGCGAAGGGACCATCATTCCCACTCGCTTCCGGCACAGGCAAGCCACCGCTCCACTGGTCCGAGCCTTGCGGCGAGATATAGAAGTCAGCGTCCGCTCTGCAAAGTTGAGTGGAGAGTGCTAAACTGACGAAGACAGTGAAGAATTTCAGAGACACGGCGGGAAAGATTAATTGAGCTGATCGATGAAGAATTGAGCGCTGGCTTCGATGATTTCTTTTCGACTGGGACTGATGTCCGCACCCACTTTGCGCCAGTTGTGGCCGGAGTTTTTGACGATGAGGATCTCCACAGGAGCGTCGAGCTCCTTCGCTTTTTTCTCCATGTAGTGAGCGTGTTTCACCGGGATGGTGGTGTCTTTGTCACCTTGGATCATGAGAAGCGGTGGGCTCTCTTTTCTCAAATAATTGATGGGACTCATCTCGCGATAGAGTCGGAGTTTTTCCTCGCCGACATCGCCCTTGTTGATGATGCGAGGTCCAAAACGGTCGCGAAAATCCTCACGATCGTCATGGTTGAAAAGGTCCTCTTTCTCAAAGTCGCAAGGGCCATACCACGAGAGGCCGCCTTTCACCTTGTAATCCACCTTCGCGAGATCCGGATCACCGGGCAATGCTTCCGGCGATGCGAGCAGGAGCATCTGGGCGATCTGTCCGCCTGCCGAATCACCAAAGGTAAAGATCTTCCCAGGATCAATCGCGAGAGCCTCGCTGTTCTTCACAACGTATCGCAGGGCATCCTTTGAATCGATGACGCAGTCCCGCATACGAATGGGGCCATTTTCCGAGTAGAGGCGGTAGTCCACCGAGACGATACAGAATCCGCTTTTGATCAACTCCCTGAAAAGCGGAGCAAAGCCACCGCTCGCGGCTCCGAAGCGACTCCCCGCCACCCAACCGCCACCGTGGGTGTAGATGATGGTGGGGCACGGACGTTTGGCTTCCGCCGCGGGGTAGTAGATGTCGAGCTCCAGCTTCCGTTTCCCAACCGTTTTATAGACAACATCGAGCTTCCTCTCGTGACCGGTTTCGAGTGCTTTCCTTGGCTTCTTTTTTTGCGGATCTGCCGGACTCAGCACCGCGAGCAGTGCTAAAATAATGAGGGAGGGAGTTTTCATGGGGCTAGTTTCCGATTTCTGCAGGAGCCCACTCGGGGATTCCTTTTTCAGCAAGCTGCTTGGCATATCGGATGACGAGGGGCTGATCCTCAGGCTTCACCCGGGGTAGGCCTTCATTCACAAGGAGCGGCCCGGTGGCATCCCACCATTGATCGTAGGACTTGCGAAGCTTGGCAATGACATCGGGATAGGCCAATGAAACGTCCGTCGTTTCCGAGGGGTCATTCTCGATATCGTAGAGTTCCTTGTTATTTACAAAGCGCCATTTGTTCGTTCTGACCGCACACTTTTGGAACTTTGCCTTGGCTCGTTGACCGCTATTCCAGCGGCCACAGTGCACGAAGAGTTCACGCTCCGGCCATGCTGCAGCAGGATCCTGGAGGAGAGGAACGAGTGAGAGACCATCAAGCTTTTGCATTTTCCCGGGGAGCGTGACTCCGGCGAGTTCGCAGAAGGTTGGGAAGAGATCGAGGTGCGCGGTAAGTTGCTTGATATCCACTCCTTCTCTCAGTTTCCCCTTCCATTGCCAAAAAGCCGGGACGTGAGTTCCGCCCTCCGTGGGGCTGTTCTTCCCACCCTTCAGATTGGCATTGAAATGCTTCACTCTCTTTCCGTTCAACTTCCCACTCAGGTGGGTGCCACCATTGTCCGTCATGAAGATGATGAGAGTATTTTCAAGAGCATCCCACTCGTTCAACTTCTTGAGAAGGAGAGCAAAGTTGTCATCGATGTTCTCGATCATGCCATAGCGGCCGGCTGTTCGCTTATCGTAGCCAAGATCGAGAAAGCGCTTCTTATAGGACTCAGCCACCGCCATGGGAGCATGGGGCGCATTGAGCGAAATATAGGAAAAATAAGGAACATCCGTCTTCTCTTGCTCCCGAATCCAGGCGAGACCGGCGTGGAAGAAGAGGTCGGTGCAATATCCTTTCGTCTTCACGATGGTGTCGTTGTGAAGAAGGGCATTGTCGAAGTAGACGTTCTCCTCGTTTTGCAAGAAATCGCCCAGTCTCACTTGGCCAATTCCTCCGGCACCATGCATGAGGACTTCATCGAATCCGCGGTTCTGCGGAAGATAAGCTTCTTCGTCACCGAGGTGCCATTTTCCAAAAAGTCCCGTCGCATAGCCGGCGGACTTCAGGGCCTGCGGAAGAGTAAAGACATCCGGAGCGAGCCGCTCGCGTTGAAAGATGGTGTGGGTCACTCCGACTTTAAAAGGAGGGCGTCCACTCATCATGGCGGCGCGGGTGGGCGCACAGGTGGGGCTGACCTGGAAGTCGGTCAGGCGCGTCGCTTTCTTATAGAAGGCGTCGATGTGGGGTGTTCTGACGACTTTGTTTCCCATGCAGGAAAGATCACCCATGCCTTGGTCGTCGGTCATCACGAGGATGATATTGGGACGGGTTCCCTTGAGGGAGCTGGCGTGCACCTGGATGAGCGGGAGGGAAAAGACGAGTCCAACAAGGAGAGTTTTCATGGGCCTAGTAGTTTAATTTTGCGCCTTTCATCGGCTTGTTGCGCTCGCCGAGCCACCATTCTTTGGGGCCTTCGGTTTCGATCTCTTTCCAAACTTTGAAGAGTTCCTTTTTCATCTCTTCGAGCTTCTCCGGCATGGAGGTGGCGAGGTCGTTTTCCTCTTTCCAGTCCTTTTGAATGTTAAAGAGCATGAACTTGTTCATCTCGTCGTTGCTGACGATTTTCCAATCGCCGATGCGGAGAGCGGAGCGATTATCAGCCTGGGAAACGTGAGTGCGCCAGAAGAGTGGCACCTTGCGGGTGAGTGGTTCTCCAGCGGTGGCGGGGAGCATGTTGACGCCATCGATGGTGCGGTCGGCCGGGAGTGGGATATCAACGACGCTTAGGATGGTTGAGAAGAGGTCGGTGCCGATGACGGGGACATCGCTCACAGTTCCGGCTTTGATCCGGGCGGGCCAGCGGGCAACTCCGGGGACGCGGATGCCGCCTTCGTGGCTGCTGCGTTTATTACCGCGCAGGCCTCCTGAGCTTCCGCCAAATCCTGGCACGGGGCCATTGTCTGAGGTGAAGAAGAGGAGAGTGTTGTCCGCGACCCCGGCTTTATCGAGTGCCTCCATCACCTGGCCGAGAGCGGTATCCAACTGGGTAATGTTGCCCATGTATTTGCTGTTTTTGTGGCCGGGGTAGAGTTCGGAAAACCTGGGGTCGGTCGCAATGGGCGAATGCGGTTCGTGGACCCAAACAGAAAGGGCGAAGGGCTTCTTGGGGTCGTGGATCTCTTCCAACCAGTGAATCGCTTCGGAGGCGACGATCTGGGCGGAGTAGCCTTTCATCTCGCCGACAGGCTCTCCGTTGCGGACAAAGTTGTTCGGGTTCTTGTGGCTGGGGATGGCGTTGTTTTGGGAATACATCCAGTAGTCGTAGCCGTGGTCGCCGGGTTGCGGGAACTCGGGGACGTTGAATTGCGGCTTGGAATTGAGGTGCCATTTTCCGACGTGGCAGGTTTCGTAGCCGATCCCTTTGAGAAGCTCGGGATAGGTGATCTCGCTGTCGCGGAGATGAGCCGGGTGATTTCCGGAAAGGTGTCGCCAGACGCCATTCCGGTAAGGCATACGACCGGTGAGAATGGCGGAGCGGGAGGGCGAGCAAACGCCGCAGGCGGAGTAGCACTGGGTGAACTTCACGCCCTGCGAGGCAAGCTTGTCGAGATTGGGCGTCTTGATCAGGGGGTGGCCGTAGGTGGCGGAGTCGCCCCAGCCCATGTCATCGGCTACGAAGATGACGAAGTTTGGTCTCGCTGGCTCTTCAGCTTGAAGGGGGCCAAAGGCGACGAGTGAGATGATGGAGGATAAGATTCTTTTCATCGGTTTTATTTTTTCGCTCTGCCACCGCGCTTGAGAGGAACACCTTGATCGCCACCGGCGGCGATCATTTCCGGGTAGGTGCGGTCCCACCAATTGTCGTAGGCAGTTGAAAGTTCTTTGACGAGGTCCGGCATCTCGGTGGAGAGATCGTTCTGACAAGCCGGGTCATTTTTGCTGTCGAAAAGGGACCATTGATCAGGCTTGCTAAGGCCCCAGTGGAATTGCGCGTTGTCCCCGGTGTAGGTGATTTTCCGAAGACCTTTCCCGACGAGATTCAGGGTGATGCATTGGCTGGAGTAGGCCTGGCAGTTCGGGTTTCCGCAAGAGTGACTGCGGAGGAGGAGATGGTCTCCCTGACGCACTCCGGCCATCGCGTGTTTGTGGAAGGAGGCCAAGCCGCTGGGCCAGCGGGCGACGTGTTGGTAGAGGATGCGATCGTCATGCCACGGTTTGGGTGTGGGTGATTCCAGCAAAGGGCGGAGACTGAAGCCTTCTAATTTTTGTTGGAGCTCATTTGGGAGTTCGGCTCCGGCGTAGTCGCACAAGGTAGGGAGGACGTCGAGGTGGGCGGTAAGATTATCGACTTTGTGAGCGGGCCATTGGCCGGGCCATTTCCAGAAGGACATCGCGCGTGATCCACCTTCCCAGATGGTGCACTTGCTGCCGCGCATTCCCGCATTGTAGACGTCGAGGCCTTCGGTGACGCCATTGTCGTTCATGAACACGACGATGGTATTCTTTTCGAGATTACGCTCTTTGAGAAACTTGAGGATGCGACCAACGTTGTAGTCGATATTTTCGATCATGCCGAAATAGGCCGCCTGCTTCTCGGTGACTTTTCCTTGGTAGTTGGCGAGGAACTTTTCAGGAGCAGCCAACGGAGCGTGGGGCGAGTAGGTGGCGAGGTAGCAGAAGAAAGGTTGGTCCTTTGTCTCATCGATGAAGGTCATGGCCTCATCGAAGAAAACGTCTTCGCGGTAGCCTTCTCGCTTCTCCCGCTTTCCATTTCGGATCATGAGGGGATCGAAGTGGTTGCGTGGGCCTTTTTGGTTCGTTGAGGTCCAATCGAAGCCGCGGTATGCAGGGCTGAAGCCCTTGCCATTGCCGAGGTGCCACTTGCCGATGAAGCCGCTGCGGTAGCCTGCGGTGTTGAGGAGTTGCGGGAGAATGGTGGCGGATTGCGAGAGGTGCTCGCGGGGTTGGATGGTATGGGTGCTGTCTCTTATACACATCTCCGAGCCCACGAGACCGAGGCTGATCT
>CAJXVQ010000117.1 GCA_913060685.1 uncultured Verrucomicrobiales bacterium | reverse complement strand
GCCCAATGGCCCTCCCTCTCCGCCCTCGCACGCCAGGATCCCCCCTTCACCAAATTTGCCAAAGCCCTCTCCGAACTGAGTGAACCTTTCTGGGACCACCACCACACTCTCCAGTCCAAGCGCACCGAAAAGCCCATCAAGCTCATCGGCAAGTCCCGCCTCGAGGAATTCCTCATCAACACCCTCTACCCACTCCACCCCAATGACTGGGACGCCTTCGCCAAGATCCGCGCCGCCGCGCCCAATCAAAAAGTAAAGCGCTGCTGCGAACGTCTCTTCGGTTCACTCACCCAAGCCAAACCCCACCTGAAATACGCCTGGCAACACCAGGCCCTCCTGCAAGTTTATCAGGATTTTTGCCTCGAAGACCTCAGCGATTGTGCCGAGTGTTCTTTCCCGGAACAACTCGCCCAGTGGAATCCCCCCCAATGACTGAAGCAGAAGCACTGATTGCCCTCAACCAACTCCCCGTCACCGGTCCCGTTAAAATCCGGCGACTTCTTGAACACTTCGGTTCAGCGGTCAACGCCCTCAAGCAGCCCAATACCACTCTCCAACACGTCCAGGGCATCGGACCCGAGGCCGCCAAGATCATCAGCAATTGGCAAAGCCACGCCGACCCCTCCACCGAACTCGCCCTCGCCAAAGAGCGCAACATTCACATCCTGACCCAGGAGGACGAAGACTACCCCGTCGCCCTCCGCGATGCCTACGACGCCCCCGTCATTCTCTATGTCTGGGGCAAACTCGAAGAACGCGATCTCCATTCCATCGGCATCGTCGGCTCCCGAAAACTCACCCACTACGGTCGCGAAGCCGCCCGTAAATTCGCCTTCCAGCTCGCAGGCGCAGGACTCACCGTCATCTCCGGCCTTGCCCGCGGTATCGACACCGCCGCCCACGAAGGAGCCCTCGCCGCCAAAGGCCGCACCATTGGTGTCCTCGGCTCAGGCCTCTTGCAGCTCTATCCGCCCGAGAACCTTGCTTTGGCCGAAAAGATCGCCGACGGAAACGGAGCCATCATTTCCGAATTTCCTCTGCAAACGTCACCCGACCGTAAGACCTTCCCCCAGCGAAACCGCATCGTCGCCTACTGGTCCCGCGCCATCCTCGTCGTCGAATGCCCCAGCCGCTCCGGTTCCCTCATCACCGCCAACCTCGCCAATGAAGCCGGCCGCCAAATCTACGCCGTCCCCGGCCCCATCGACCGCCCCACCTCCGGTGGCTGTCACGATCTCATCCGTGATGGAGCCACCCTCGTCACCGATGGCTCGCAAATCCTCGATGACTTCTCGCACTTAAATTTTTCCACTCCAAAAGACGAGGAACCCCGACCCGCAGAAACCTACCTCGACCTCAGCGACGAAGAAAACGCCGTCCTCAAAGCCCTCGACCGCGACGACCTCTCCATCGACGAAGTCGTCAACGCCACCCAACTCCCCGCCCACAAAATATCCGTCATTCTCATGAAGCTCGAATTAAGAAACCTCGTCCTCACCCTCCCTGGCCAGCGCTTCAAACGCCGCCGGTAAACTGCTACCTTACTCATAGAATCAAGCCGTCAATCTCCTTTTTACAATGGCCCCAAGTCCCAAGACAATCACGAGCCCCGGAAAAGCATAAACCCACCAAGGCAAATGACTCTCATCACCTTTAATGATGAAACTCTCTCTCCTTTCCCCATTATCTGACCTACGCAACCTGCTCAAAGAAGCAGAATTTGAGTTCGCCTTCCCGAAACGATTGTAGCGAGTGGGATCCCCTTCCATCTCAAAAGTCATTCGCCCGGCCAGCACTTCCCGGCACCAGGCAGAGCAGTCATCAACCATCACATCGTGATCCATGATATACGCAGTATGGAGGCGCAATTCTTTACTTTTATCACTCATGACTTGAGGGATGGCAGCCTCATCGACCAGAGGCTGATTCAACAGTTTCCACGCTGTCATTACCATCAGACAGACATTTGGATCAAGAATGTCCAACTTCCGATAACGCCCGTCATTAATACGCCCGTATTTACGATCAAACTCAATAAACCCAGGGTCCAACATGATTTCAATAAGACCCGCGACGCCCACAGGAGATTTCAGATATGCCAAATTCGCGATTCGGCAACCCATCGAAAATTTCCTGTTACCAACGTTCACTTGAGCAAACCGACCTTCAGCCCGAGCCGCTTCTTTGACAGCGGAGACCCATTTCTTGGCCAACCTGTCCTCATCGATGCTAGAACCCATCAAGGACGCTGGGAAAATTGCGACAATAGCGGCTAGGATTAAGGAACAATAAACCATCATCAATCATTCGGGAGAGTTTCTCATCCCATCAACTTGGAAAAAATTAAAAGACATCCTGACCTAGCCCATCTCGGACATCTGTCCGTCCCGATCGTTCAAACCCCAATATATTTCCTACGGAATCCACCCCGCTCAAAAGAAATTCCTTCCCATCCCCCCCCTTCACAGCCTAAGTCCGCCTCGTGTCCAAGACTCTCATTATCGCCGAGAAGCCCTCCGTTGCCACGGATCTCGCCAAAGCCCTCGCCAAAACCCTCGGGAAATTCGAGAAGAAGGGGAAGTCCCGCGATGCCCAGTATTTTGAGAACGACAAGGCCATGATCACCTCGGCTGTCGGACACCTCATCGAGCTCAAAATGCCCACCGGGCCGAACGGTAAGAACCTCCCCTGGAAGTTCGATGTCCTCCCCGCCATCCCCTCGGAATTCGCTCTCCAGCCGATTGAACAGACCGAGGGCCGCCTCAAACACGTCCTCTCGCTCGCTCGCAAGAAAGACGTCACCGAAATCGTGAACGCTTGTGATGCCGGCCGCGAAGGTGAACTCATCTTCCAATACATCATGGACTACGGGAAAGTGACCAAGCCCGTGAAACGCCTCTGGATGCAGTCCATGACCACCGGCGCCATTCAGCTGGCCTGGGATACACTCCGCGAAGGCACCGAGATGTCCAACCTCGCCGATGCGGCCAAGTGCCGCTCCGAGTCCGACTGGCTCGTCGGCCTCAACTCAACCCGTGCCCTCACGTGTTTCCGCTCCCGCCATGGTGGCTTTAATATCACCGCCGCCGGCCGGGTCCAGACTCCCACCCTCGCTATCCTGGCGAAGCGCGAGAAGGAAATCCAGGCCTTCACTTCCACCCCATACGCCGAAGTCCACGGCACCTTCGGCGTCGCTGCCGGAGAATATGACTCCAAGTGGGTCGATCTCGACTTTAAGAAGGACGAAACCAATCCCCATGGTCGCGCCGAGCGTATCTGGGACAAGGAACGCGCCCAGCTCATCTCCGACCGCTGCCAGGGCAAAACCGGCACCGTCACCGAGAACAAGAAGCCCACCAAACAAATCGCGCCCCAGCTTTACGATCTCACCACGCTCCAGCGTGAAGCTCCCTTCACCGCTAAAAACACCCTCGGTCTCGCCCAGACGCTTTATGAGCGTCACAAGATGATCACCTATCCTCGAACCGATTCCCGTTACCTTCCCGAGGATTACATGCCCAATGTGAAGCAGATCGTCGCCGACCTCGCGCAGTCCTCCTCCGATCTCGCCGACTGGGCCAAGGACGCCATCAAAAACGACCGCCTCCAATTCCAAAAGCGCATCTTTAATAACGCGAAAGTCTCCGATCACTTCGCGATCATCCCAACCGGTCGCGTCGTCAAACTCGATGACGCCGCCGCCAAGCTTTACGACATGATCTTGAAGCGCTTCCTCGCCGTCTTTTTCCCCCACGCCGAGTTCGAGATCACCAAGCGTGTGACCACCATCGATCACGGCTCCGAAAAGGACAGTTTCCGCACCGATGGCAAAATTCTCGTCGTTCCCGGCTGGCTCTCCGTCTACGGACGCAAGCCCGGTGTTGGCGCTGGCAAGGACGAACTCTGCGTTGTTCAGGAAGGCGAAGACGCCAAAGCCGTCCTCATCGAAATGCTCGAAAAGGAGACCAACCCTCCTGCCCGCTACACCGAATCCACCCTCCTTTCCGCCATGGAAGGCGCAGGCAAGCTCATCGATGACGATGAACTTCGCGAAGCAATGTCCGAGCGTGGCCTTGGCACTCCCGCCACTCGCGCCGCCACCATTGAGGGCCTCATTCGTCAAAAATACATCACCCGTGATGGCCGCGAACTCATCGCGACTGGCAAAGGCGTACGCCTCATCGACCTCCTTCAGGACATGGACGTCAAGCCCCTCACCAGCCCCGAAATGACGGGCGACTGGGAAGCCAAGCTCCGCCTCATGGAAAAGGGTGAACTCGCTCGTGACACCTTCATGAACGAGATCAAGACCTTCACCGAGAAGGTCGTGACGAAAGCGCGCGGCCACTACGAGGAGATGATTGCCAAGCCCTTCGATGATCTCAAGTGCATCTGCCCGAACTGCGGAGCCCCCGAACTCAAGCAGACCGATGCCACCTACGAATGTCGTGAACCCGATTGTGGCTTCCGCATTTCCAAATACATTGCCGGGCGCCTCCTCACCACCGAGGAAGCCACCACCCTCTTTACTTCCAAATTCCTCGAACCGCGCGACGGCTTCGTGTCCCGCTTCAATCGCCCCTTCGAGGCCGCCCTGGAACTCGCCCAAACGGTTTCCAAGACCGGCAAGAAAGGCAAATGGAAGATCGGCTTCGTCTTCGACTCCGATCTCGAATCCGCCGCCGACCTGACCGACGACCAGCTCGTCAAAGAAGTCACCCTGACCAATGGCAAGGTCGCCAAATTCTACGAGACCGAGAAGGCCTACATGGTGCCCGACATGGTCACCAAGGATAACCCCGATGGCTTCCGCCTCGGAAAAACCATCCTTCAAAAGGAACTCTCCGTCGCCGACGTCGAGGAAATGCTTACCAAAGGAAAGACCCCTCTCCTTCCCGGCTTCATCTCCAAGAAGACCAAGCGCGCCTTCGCCGCCCACCTCACCTTGGATCCCGAAACCGCGAAAATCGGCTTCGAGTTCGCTCCCCGACCTGCAAAAAAGGGAGCCAAGAAGGCGGCAAAGAAGAAAGCAGAATAACGCCGTAAGGAGCGCGGGCATTCCTGCCCGCTTTCCTTGGGATTCAGAGCGGGCAGGAATGCCCGCTCTCTTTTATTTAGTGATCCACCGCCTCGGTCTCCTCCCCTCCCGGGAAGCGGACGTTGTCGATGAGATCAGTGACCTCCTTCGGTGGTGGCGGAGTGAACGCTGCCACAATCGCCGCGACGGCGAAGTTGAGGAGCATCCCAAGGAAACCAATTCCTTCAGGTGAAATCCCGAAGAGGTGTTGGTCTTTTGTTCCTCCCAGGAACTGGAAGTAGATGATGTAACTCAAGGTGAATCCAATTCCCGCAACCATCCCGGCGATAGCACCTTCCTTGTTCATGCGACGGGAGAAGATCCCCATCAACAAGGTTGGAAAGAAGGACGAAGCAGCCAGACCAAAGGCAAAGGCGACTGTTTTGGCAACAAAGCTTGATGGGGGATTAATCCCAAACCAAACAGCAACCAAAAGGGCTCCCAAGGCCGCATAACGCGCATACTTGACCTCCTGTTTATCCGTCAAATCAGGATTGATGATCTTCTTCATGAGATCGTGTGAAATTGAAGTCGAAAGCACCAGGAGCAGTCCGGCGGCAGTCGAGAGCGCTGCCGCGATGCAGCCAGCCATGAGGAGCGCAATCGCCCACTTGGGAAGTCCTCCCATGTGCGGATTGGCCATCACCATGACATCATTGCCAAACCAAAGTTCATTGGGACTATCGGTATCGATCTCATTCGTCAAAACTCGCTCGCCCGAGGCCCCTCTTGGTCCCTCCGGCTCATCCTTGAAAGAGGGCTTCTTTTCAAGGAAGACTTTCCCAGATTTACCGGATTCGGACTTACCGGCACCCCAATACTGGATCTTGCCATCACCGTTCTTGTCGACCCAGGCCATTTGGCCGGTGTCCTCGAAACCTTTAAACCAAGCGGGTGTCTCTTCGTAGGCTGTATTGTTAAGACTCGAGATCAGATTAACCCGGGAAAAAGCCCCGATGGTAGGAGCGGTCAGATAAATCACCGCAATAAAGAGCAAGGTCCAACAAGCTGATTTTCGGACCGCTTTGACATTCTTCACCGTGAAAAAGCGCACGATCACGTGAGGCAATCCCGCCGTCCCGCACATCAAAGCGGCGGTAATACAGAACATGTCAATCTTCGACAAACTGCCATCGGTATACTTGGTAAAGCCAAGGTCGGTGTTGATGGTATTTAACTTCTCCAGGAAAGGGACCGCGCTCCCGCCCTTTGTAAATTCACCGATAAACCCGAGTTGCGGGATGAAGTTATTCGTTAAAGCAATCGCGATAAAAATCGCGGGAATGGTATAGGCGAAAGCCATCACACAATACTGCGCCACTTGCGTGTAGGTGATCCCTTTCATGCCACCCAGACCGGCATAGAAAAAGACGATTCCCGCTCCGACGATCACCCCCGTGGTGGTGGTCACGCCGAAAAGCTGGGAGAACACGATTCCCACCCCGTTCATTTGACCCATGATGTAGGTCAGGCAGATAAAGATCGCGCAAATCACCGCGACAAAGCGCGCGGCCTTGGAATAGTAGCGATCACCCACAAAATCAGGCACCGTTGCCTTGCCGAATTTTCGCAAAAACGGAACCATGAGGACGGTCAGCAGCACAAAACCGCCGGTCCACCCCATCAGGAAACGCGAGCCATCATAGCCCCCAATGGCCAACGATCCCGCCATCGAGATAAAGGTCGCCGCGCTCATCCAGTCGGCCGCGGTCGCCATGCCATTCGCAAACGGCGACACTCCCCCGCCCGCAGTGTAGTATTCACTCGTCGATCCCGCCCGCTGACGCACCGCGATCCCGATGTAGAGAGCGAACGAAAGCCCGATAAAGAGGAAATTCCAATGATCCTGGCTCATTTCGCGTCCTCCTCATCATGTTCGAGGTTATCTTCAATGCGAGCCATCCAGAAGGCATAGCCGATCAAAATCAGAACAAAGCTGATGATTGATCCCTGCTGGGCCATCCAAAAGCCAAACGGTGCCGACCCAACGCTCGGAAAGCTCTGATCCAGCCAGTCTCTCAGGAGAATCCCGCAACCAAAAGAGGTCACGAACCAGATCGAAAGCAATACTCCCACACATTTTAAGTGTGCCTTCCAATAGCGCCCTTTGGCGGCCGTAGTTTTTGCCATGTTGATTGTGTTTCAGAAGGCTTAACAACTCACCGGAGCCCCTGAAAGGCTGAAAGCGGCAACCTCTGCATTTTTCGTTTTGACCCACGCCAATCCATGCTTTCCTCCTGCGGCGGCCAAAAGTCCGCCAACTTTAGATTCTACATGAGCACTCCCATCGAAGTCCGTTCCCTCGAACGCCTCCCCAAAGGCGGCTGTATGATCATACCAGGTCGGCTCGATGCCGCCCAAGCCAACGAACTCTCGGCGACTCTCTCCGATCGTAAAATCACCTGGCTCGTGGAGGAAACCACGACTCTCCCCGAAGAGCTCCAATCCTACCTCCAATTGAGCGGCCACAGTGGTGCGGCCTTCTCAAAGTTCGACGAATCACTCCCTGACCTGGGACGGAATCTCGAACCCAAAATCGAGGGCAAGGGGATCCTGATCTTCATCCCCGGCGTCACCAACTGCCGCCCCGGAGCACCCTGCCGCATCCCCTCGGATGTTCTCCGTGCCCTTTGCGCTCTTGGACTTCCGATCGCGCCCCTCGAAGTTTCGGTACCGGAAGAAACCATGCTTTCGGTCGAGAACCCTACAAAGCTTCCAGCCGCCATCCTGACTTTCGGAAAAACGATCCCGAAAGGCCAGGCCACCATCGCACGGTATCGGGAAGCGATGCTGTTCTGCGCTGAAGAATCATTCTCCAGCCGGGAGTTTCTGAACGGCTCCCTCGCCATGGCCATGCTTCAAGGCCTCAAAAAGCACTCGGGCAAACACAGCCTCTTCGATGGCACGGACGACTCGGAGCTTCCTTTCGAAAAAATTCTCGGCGCGGCCATCGCGCTTTCCAAGGAAGTCAAACTAGCGACCAAAAAGAACCGCGTCGGCATCATCCTTCCGCCCGGCCGTGGAGGAATGATCGCCAATATCGCCGTCCTTTTTGCCAATAAAGTCCCGGTGAACCTCAATTTCACCGCCTCGCACGAGGCCGTTCGCTCCGCCATCCGGCAAGCCGACCTTGATAAGTTCATCACCGCAGACCCTTTTGTCCGCAAGGTCCCCGACTTCCCCTGGCCGCCAAATCGAGACCTCCTTTTTGTCGAGCGCATCCTTCCCCAGATCAAAAAGAAGATCGTCAAATGGGTCCTCCTTGGAAAACTCCTTCCCGCTCCCCTTCTCGCCAGGATCCTTGGAATCGGCAAGTCGAAGGGCGACGATGAAGCCCTCCTTCTCTTCACCTCCGGTTCCTCCGGTGAGCCCAAGGGCGTTCCCCTCAGCCACCGCAACCTTCTCGCCAACGTCTGCCAGTTTGGGCGTCAGCTTGATCTCCCGCAAAATTCCAAGCTGCTGGGCTGTCTCCCTCTCTTCCACTCCTTCGGCAGCACCGTCACCCTGTGGTATCCCATCATCGAGGGTCTCGATCTCGTCACCTATCCCACTCCCCTGGAAACGAAACGTCTCGCCGAGCTGATTTCGCAGCATCAAATCGACCTCCTCCTCGCCACCCCGACCTTTCTGCGTGGCTACATGCGCCGGGTCGACCCCGAACTCCTCTCCTCGCTGAGCATCGTTGTCACAGGTGCCGAAAAACTCCCTGACAATCTCGCACGATCCTTCGAGGACAAGTTCGGCATCCTCCCCATGGAAGGCTACGGACTCACCGAAACCTCCCCCGCTGCCACCGTCAACCTCCCCTCTCCGGAAGAAAAAGACAGCCTCCCGGTGATTCCTTCGCAACGCTTCACTTCCGTCGGGCCGCCCCTCCCCGGCCTCGCCATCCGGATCACGAACCCCGCCACCGATGAGGACAACACCATCGATCAATCCGGTATCATCTGGATGAAGGGAGCAAACATCTTCAAAGGCTATCTCGACAGACCGGAACTCTCGGCAGAGGTCATCGATCAGAACGGTTGGTTCAAATCAGGTGACGTCGGTCGTATCGACGATGATGGCTTCCTCTTCATCGAAGGCCGGATTTCCCGCTTCTCCAAGATTGCCGGTGAAATGGTTCCTCACGAAACGGTCGAAGCCGCCGTCAACCAAGTCATGGGACTCGATAACGAAACCGAACGCAAGATCGCGATCGTGGGTATCCCCGATGAGAAAAAGGGAGAAGCCATTGCCCTTCTTTCAACCATCACCGGCCCCGCACTCGAGCAGGAAGCCCTCGACATCCGCTACAAGCTCATGGACGCAGGAATCCCCTCCCTCTGGTGCCCGCGCAAGATCATTCCCGTTGAAACCATCCCCGTCCTCGCTTCCGGCAAGCTCGACATCAAGGGTTGTGAAGAACTCCTCCAAAACCACTGATCCCAGCGTCATCCGCTTCGATCAGTTCATGGCAGTCGCGCTTTACGGCCCACGGGGATACTACACCAGTGACCGCACCATCCTCGGCTCACGGGGCGACTTCACCACCACGCCAAAGCTCACCACGGCACTAGCAAAACGAATTGCCCTTTGGATCCAGGAAGCGTGGCAACGACAGGAAGCACGCCTCCCGGTCATCGAACTCGGTCCCGGCGATGGCACCCTGGCTCGTGATATCCGACAAAATCTGGGCTTTCTTGCTCGACGACGCCTCGACTACCACTTCGTCGAAATCTCGCCAAACCTTGCGGCCAGGCAGCAGAAACAAAACAAAGGCACCTGGCACCGGACTCTCAAAGAAGCTTTGGAGAAAACAGGCGGGCGCGCCCTCATCATTTCCAACGAATTCTTCGACGCCTTCCCCATCCGTATCTTCAATGGCAAGCTCGAGGAACTTTTCCTAAATGAAAGCCATCAGGAAGTCTGGCAGCCTGCCATAGAGATTCCCGATTCCTCCCTCTTCGAGAAACCCCCGGCGCGATTCGAAGTCCCTGAATCCATCCACCAATGGTTTCAAAGTGACCTCTCCCACCTCACCCAAGGTGAAATCCTCACCATCGACTACGGCGGAGATGCCCAGGAAATCTACCACCGTCGCCCTCTCGGATCGCTCCGTGCCTACGCCCACCACATGCGCTTTCTCCCGCCCGAAGCTTACCAAAACCCCGGCAAACAGGACCTCACCTTCGACGTCCTTTTCCCCGACCTCATCCGCTGGGGAAATCAAATCGGGCTCAAAACCAAATCACTCAAAACCCAGGCCGCTTTCCTGGGCACCGATGATCACGATGGTGCCGGCGGAGCCTTCAAAGTCCTCCACCAGCGAAAATAAAAGTCCCTTCGGAAGTTCTGAAAACTTCACTTTGCGGCCTTCAACTCCTTGATCTCAATTTTACGATAGCTCGCTTCAAACGGAGGCCCGCTGTGCGCCTGCAGCGCGATCAGACCAGTCAATGGGATCTTCTCATCCTTCTCGGTGTAGTCGCAGGTCAGAATCCCGTTAATCCAGATTTGAATCCGTTTCCCTTCACAGCGAATCTTGTAGTCATTCCAGCCCTCCTTGCTGGCCTTGGCC
This sequence comes from uncultured Verrucomicrobiales bacterium, assembly GCA_913060685.1. Classification (GTDB taxonomy): domain Bacteria; phylum Verrucomicrobiota; class Verrucomicrobiia; order Verrucomicrobiales; family Akkermansiaceae; genus SW10. Next base: position 3,843 of record CAJXVQ010000117.1, on the reverse strand, counting down.
GCCTCCTTTGAAACCCAATCGCCCATCACCCGATTGCGACGGGATTCGTCATAGAGCTTCCCCCACCAACCCGGCCCGACATCCGCCTGATAACCGATCATTTCGTGATGATCCTTCTTCCGCTCACTGCGGATTTGCACCCCCGCGTTCGGATTCTTCCCCTCGACCTTCACCTGCAAAGTCAGTTCAAAATCCCCGTAGCGCTTCTCAGAAGTCATGAAGGTATTGTGCGGCACCTTTTTGGTAAGCGAGCCGCCGATAATCGCGCCTCCTTCGACCCGCCAAAGCCCCTCCTCACCTTTCTGAACCGACCACCCCTTCATGCTCTTGCCGTCGAAAAGTGACTCGCCAAAAGACAACGAAGCTCCCAACAAAAACATCATCAATAATTTCATGCGGCATTTATCACCAATCCAACGGATGGGGTCCACTTCCAAACTGCACGAAAATCGATATTTTTTCGTTAGTATTCGCCGGTTTCGCGAGTAAGCATCGTTGTATGAAGCACTGCGTTATTGGAACTTTAATTGGTTTAATCAGCCTCTCGCCAGCGCTCGCCCAGAATGGCGACCGCAAGGGACACGATAAAATGGGGAAAATTGTCCCCGAAAAACTCATCCCTCCCGCTCCAGTGCGCACGGTTGATGAAGCGCTCAAGGCCTTCACCATCGAGAAAGGTTTCGTGATCGAACCCGTCGCCGCCGAACCTCTCGTCGAGAAGCCCGTCGCGCTCGCCTTTGACGCTGCCGGTCGCATGTGGGTCTGCGAAATGCGTGGCTACATGCCCAATATCGACGGCACAGACGAGGACAAGCCCACCGGCCGCATCGCCATCCTCGAGGACACCAATGGAGATGGCAAAGCTGACAAGCGAACCACTTTCCTCGACAACCTCGTCCTCCCCCGCGCCATCGCCCTCGTTCCCGGCGGCATCCTCTACGGGGATCAGGAAAAACTCTACTTTGTCGAGCGCGACGGCGACAAGCCAAAGGGCAAGGCCATCGTCGTCGATGACCGCTTCGCACCCGGCGGCAATGTCGAACATAAAACAAACGGCATGATGTCCGGAATCGACAACTGGATGTATAATTCCAAGTCGAATGCCCGCTTTAAATTCATCCCCGGCGAGAACAAGGTGGTCAAGGAAACCACCTCAACCCGTGGTCAGTGGGGAATCACCCGCGACAACTTCGGGCGTATCTTCCATAACTCCAACAGCACCCTGCTGATTGGTGACCGCGTTCTTCCAAACCTCCTTCAGGGAAACAAGTCCGTCAAAATGAAGAGCAGCATCTCGGCCCGGGTTGGCAGCAATGCCGTCTACCCTGGTCGGGTCACACCAGGCCTCAATCGCGCCTACATTTCTTCACTGAACGGCTATGGTTCCGACACGATCAATCCCAAGACTTTCAAACTCACCAACGCCACCGGCGCTTGTGGACCAGTCATCTACCGGGGAAACAACTTCCCGGCCGAACTCGATGGCAATGGCTTCGTCTGCGAATCAGCGGCCCAGCTTGTCAAAATGATCGGCGTCGAGGCCAAGGATGGCGGGCTCAAAGGCACCCATCCTCTCAGCAACCGCGAGTTCCTCACATCGACCGACGAGCGCTTCCGCCCCGTCAATCTCTACAACGCTCCCGACGGATCACTCTACCTCCTGGATATGTATCACGGCATCATCCAGCACCGGACCTACATGACGAGCTACCTGCGTGAGCAAACCCTCAGTCGTGGACTTGAAGGCCCCGGATTCGGACACGGCCGCATTTACCGCATCCGCTCCACCAAAAAGCCACTCGCCAAGGTTGCCGACCTCAGTAAGGCCTCAGACACCGCCCTCATCAAGAATCTCGCCAGCCCCATCGGAGCTGTTCGCGATCTCGCTCAGAAAGAACTCATTGACCGCAAGGCCGACCCGGCTCTGATGATATCGGTTCTCGCCAAAGGCTCTGCCGATGACTTGGCCTCCATCCACCTCATCTGGACTCTCGAAGGTCTCGGCGCGCTCAAAGCAGAGCACCTCACCGGTGCACTCGCTTCCAAAAATGACGAGCTTGTTTCTTCAGCTCTCTATGCCGCCCTTTCCCTTCCCGATGCCGAGCTTATCAAGCTCACGTCGGCCGCCGCCGCTGTCTCACCGACTCCGATGGCCCTCCCGTATCAGGCTCGCGTGCTCGCTGCCACGGCAAGCCCCTCCGCTCAGGATGCGCTCGTCAAACTCCTCAGCGACCACCACAAAGTCTCCTTCGTCAAAGAAGCTGCCATTGCCGGCCTGGAAGGAAACGCCCTCCTCTTCGACAAGGTCAACAAAGGACGCTTCAGCGAAAAGAACTTCAACAAATGGCTCTCGGAGTCCAAGCAAGGACCCCAGAAGGTCATCGATCCGGCGACCTTCCTCAAAGGAGATCACCTTGTTTCCTTCAAGCGGGGCCAGAAGCTCTACAGCACCACCGCAGCCTGCATCGCCTGCCACGGTGAAGACGGAGCCGGACTGGAAAACCTCGGACCCCAGCTCGACGGCTCGGACTGGGTCAGCGGGAGCGAAGATCGCCTCGTCAAAATCCTCCTCCACGGCCTCACCGGTCCCATCATGGTCAATGGGAAGAACTTCACCCCTCAGGCCTTCATGCCTGGATTGGGAGTGAACCCCCTCATCAAGGATCAAGATATCGCGGACATTTCCACCTTCATCCGCGCCAACTGGACCAACCGCGCCCCGCAGGTGACGAACAAAACCGTCGTCGCAATCCGGAAAGCCACCAGCAACCGCTCATCGGGCGAGATGTATTCGCAGAAAGACTTCCCCATTAAGAAGTAACTCCCGCTACCATGGCTCTGAGTTCCATTGAGGTATCCCGGGCTTCCAAGCAGTGACCCATTACCAAAAGCGCTTCCGCAACATGCGGCAGCGCTTTTTTATGGCTTCAAAAAACTCCGGCTCAATTCAAAGACCTCCTCTGGACACCCGAGCGCCGCTTTGAGCTTCACGTCCCGATCCCAGGAATTTTTTGTCCGTCCGATGTCCCACATCTGTTTGATCGTCAGCCTGAGCGGAAACTGCAGGGCAGTAACCAAAGGGGTGTTGGTGAGGGGGTAATCCGTCCCATACATCAATCTCCTCTTCAGTCGCTCGTCGGTGAGAACCTGCGGGAGATATTTGCTCCGGTTCAACTGCGTCAAAGTCGAGATGTCGGCAAAGAGATTGGGAAACTCCGGCATCATTGCGAGGAGGTGCTCAATATTCTCCACGCCATCCCTCTCCCCCGAGCTCGCCACGTGCGCAGCAATGATTCTCACCCCACATTCAAGCGGAAGCCTCAGTAACCTTGGATCTCCGAGCTCATTGTCAGTTTTGGAAAAAGAATCTTCGTCTCCGACATGGGTCAGCAAAGGCAGATCCAGCTCAACCAACTTCAAATAGTAGTTTCGGTATTTCTCCTCCGAAGGATCAATCCCCTGAATATTGGGAAGCCATTTCACCAAAACCGCTCCGTTCTCCTTGGACCACTCCAACTCCTCCAAGGCATCCTTGCGGTCGGGATGAACACTCGCCCCAAAGTGGAGCCCCTTATGGCGCTTGACCTCCTCGCCGACGAATCGATTGGGCACATAGACTTCAATGGCATCTTCATCCAGGTTTCCCCCGGCATCATACGGCGCATCCATCGCGAGAATCACGACGTCATCCACAGACTTCGATCCCCGGATCGAATCGGCGATAATCTGCATGATCCGGCCATCCCCCTTCTCCTCAACTTCGGATTCCGAGGTTCCAAAGATCTTAAGATAGAGACTGTCTCTTATACACATCTCCGAGCCCACGAGACCGAGGCTGATCTC
>CAJXVQ010000116.1 GCA_913060685.1 uncultured Verrucomicrobiales bacterium | reverse complement strand
TCTACACAGAGTAGATCGTCGGCAGCGTCAGATGTGTATAAGAGACAGTCCCAATTCTCTCAGGAAGATTCTTAGCCAAGCGGGACGGCTTCATGCCCGGACTGTCCGGAATGGCCACAACGATTCCGGCAAAAATCGCCACCACTACGCTTAAAATCACCATCCGGTTCTTCATGATGTTGCCTTCTCCTTTACCACAGTTCGCGACGTCTTAATCGTTCGCTTCACCCTCTTCGATCTGCGTGTTTTAAAATTCAGCAGGTAATCGACAAGATAGAGGCCGGACAACGCGATGGGGAAGAAAAACAACAAGCCCGCCCAATCGTGCCAGGCCCCGGTTCCAAAATCACCATACCCAAACTGGGCCAGAATCAGGATCGTGAAAATTCGCATAAAATTACCGATAATCGCAAGCGGGAATGCCGAGGCAAACAGTAGCGCTCTTTTCCAAAGTACCTTCTGGGTGTAATTCGCGTAAATCGCGGCAATCATGGTCAGGGCCATCAACGAGCGGATCCCGCTGCAACCCTCAGCCACTTTCATGCTGCTTCCCGCAATATCAATATCGGATCCGGTGTTCACCAGATCCATCCCAAAGAAGACCCCGGCGTGATAACAAGACTTCGTAATCAGGGTCTGCAAATTTCCAGTCAAAATCGCTTCCAAGCCTGGAACCGGGATGGAAAACCACAAGAAAAACGCCGGGAAAATCACGTGCCTCGCAATTGAAAACCCAAAGAGATACTGGGTGAAACCAATCACGATAAACGGAGCACCAATCAGGGCCAGACGTGGCTGGATCGTCCGAATCGAAATCAGGAAGAAAAACATCCCAAACAGGAGAATCACCAACCCCAGATAAGAGGGCTTCGCCACCACATCCTTGGTTCGTTGATAGGCCATCCAGAGCATGACCCCGAACGCCACCGGCACAAAGCGACCGTGCAAAAAATTGTTAGCCGGATTGCAGGCATGCCAGGTCCAGCCAGCCAAACTCTTACCCACCACTGTCGGATACGCCGGATAGACAAAGAAGATGAGAGTCAAAATAGCCAAAGCCCCGAAGCCGAGCGCCCGGATTGGCACTGGCAGGTTTTTGATTTCGGACAGAGTAAAACTCTGCTTGTCCAGAGGTTCTGCGAGGCGCTTTGAATCGCTCATACCGGGTGATTAATGGACGTTAATCGCATTTCAGCAAGCCCAAAGGAAGCTCTCAGCCCTGACGATCGTGGTCAATCCGGAAGGACCTCCCCCGGAGTTTTGCATTCTTGAGACCATCAATGACATCATCGGCAATCTCCTTGCTGATATCCACCAAAGTATGCTTTGGGAAAATAGTAATCTTACCCAACGAACCATCCGGGACATTGCACTCGCGATAAATCATCCCCGCAATATCGCCCGGCTTGATGTGCTGGGCCTTACCAAGATTCATAAAGAGGCAGGACATCCCCTTGGAATTATTCCGCTCGGGCTTCGCTCCACGGTCCCGATCTCGCTCAGGCCGTTCGGGCCGCTCCTTGCGCTCGCGACGATCATCCTTCCAGCTTGATCGCTCACGCTCATTGGCGAATGCTTCCTTCTGCTTATCCTCGGCAATGAACTCCCCTTCCCGCGTGGTTGATTCACGGAGCAGCGTGAAGGCCGCACTGGCAATATCAGTGGCGGTGTGACCCTGCTCGAGAAGGCGGTCAAGATAGCTCTGATAATTCCCAACCTTTCCGGTCTCCAACCGCTCTTGAATACTCTGGAAAAGCTTGTCGGCCCTCTTGCCCTCCACCTGCTCCTGACTCGGAACCCGCTCGCGGCGGATACTCTGGCGAGTGTATTTCTCGATCGTTTGCAGACGGTAAATATCCCGGCCAAAGACAAAGCTCACCGCCTTGCCGGAACGTCCCGCCCGGCCGGTACGGCCGATCCGGTGAACGTAATCTTCCGGATCATGTGGAATCTCATAGTTCACCACGAGATCGATATCATCCACATCCAGTCCTCGCGCCGCCACATCCGTCGCGATCAGAACCTCAATCGTGCCCTCACGGAAGCGGGCCAAAACACGCTCGCGCATCTGCTGGGTCATATCTCCATGGAGACGATCCACCGAGTAACCACGGGCCAAAAGCCCCTCGGTCACTTCATCAACCAAACGTTTGGTATTGCAAAAAACCAGCGCCAGGCGGGGCGGATCGATATCAAGAAGGCGGGAAAGAACCTCCACCTTGGAACGTTGGCGCACCTCGTAGCAAGACTGGTCGATGGCATCCACCGTGAGCGATTTGCGCTCAATCTCGACGATCTCAGGCTTGTTGCCAAAGCTCTCGATGATTCGGCTGACCCGGCGATTCATCGTGGCGGAAAAGAACATCGTCTGCCGATCCTTCGGCAGCGCACCCAGCAATTCCTCCATCTCATCCTGGAAACCCATGTCGAGCATGCGGTCGGCCTCATCAAGAATCACCGTCTTGATATTGTCAGGATTGAAACTCCGGCGCTTCAAGTGATCGAGAAGTCGACCGGGAGTGCCCACCACGATATGAGTCCCCTTCCGGAGACCTTTCAGCTGTCGGTCAATCGGCGCTCCACCATAGACCGGGAGGGCCCGGAGCCCCTTGATCTTGGAGCCCAGTCGGAAAACCTCCTCACACACCTGCACCGCCAGTTCCCGGGTGGGACAGACGATCAAAGCCTGCGGTTCGGCAAGATGAGGATCGATATTCGCCAGCGTAGGCAAGGCGAAGGCCGCAGTTTTACCAGATCCGGTTTGGGAGAGGCCAACAAGGTCCTTCCCCTCCAAAGCGAGCGGGATGGTCTTGGCTTGAATGGGCGATGGGGTCTCGAAACCCATTTCGAGGACGGCGGCGAGAAGGGGCTCGGGAAGACCGAGTTCGGTAAATGGGGGAGTGTCCATGGTAAATGGGGTCGCACTCACACTTTGTGTAATGAGATGAAACGAGAGATGGCGAAGTCTCAGTCTTTCCCCTCAAAAGCAAGAAGGAAACGAAAGTTCCGAAAAAGACAGGCAAAATCTTACTTCCGCCGCCAAAGCAGAAATATGATCCCGCAGAGACCACCGATGAGGACCGCAGAAGGTTCAGGAACAGCGACAGGCTCCACATTTCTTTCAGCTCCAAAAAGATCGGTGGTCGAAGCTGCAAAACAGCTCAAAACCATCAATATTCTTGTTACAAAGATGCTCATCGGAGTCCCCATGGTGAGGACCGATGATTCCTTGAACAAGTATTTTCTACGAAACACATCCCTTTTCCTCATTTAGTAAGCATTCGTAAAGCACTTGCTAGCAGACTTTTGAAACTTTTCCCGCACCCTTGAGCCGCCCACATTCTCAAAACCACTCCCCTGGACCATCAAACTTGACGCCTGCATGCGGACCGGATCGATCCAGCCCCGGGTGCCATAAAGCCCCCTTGCCCAAAAGTGCCCGGCGAAAGTGCGGCCGTCACTCCCTGCGGAAATCTCGTAATCGCACACCCCACCCCCCGGCATTCCCGGGAGTAAATCCGGCCTCGAGGTCCCCCGTTTGCATCGAGGAAAATTCGCGAGAGACATCCCCTACTTGAGTTGAATCTTGAGTCGGAAGAAATCCGTCCGCGAATCAATCGGTTGATTTGTCCGATAGGTCACCCGGCTGCCCTCTCCCGGACCGTAAATTTCCGAGATGCGGGTCACCGAAGCAGGACCCCAGTTTTCCAGACCGATTGCCGACTCCACGCTGATCCCTGCTTCATCCGCATTGACCCGCCGAACCACCGAAAGCTCGACGTAGTTCTCTCCCTCAATATCCACGATTTCAATCTCGAGATCGCCAAGCAAGGCATACGAGGTCAAATCCCCGGTGAAGGGCAAGCCATCATCCACTCCCGGAGCTCCATTGGGGCCCACGCTCGGGCGCCAGTCTCCGCCAAGTTCGCCGAAGCCATCCACCATCACAAGGCTGGGCCCGCTTCCATCAGCCGTATCCGGCCAAGGAAACTCGTCACCGTATTCCACCTCGCGTATGAGTGTCCCGGCACCGAAGGACAGTTTCACCAGCTCTCCACCGTTCGAGAGGTTCTTTGAAAATTCACCCACTACAAAGTCAGGCGTTTGCGCATATCCATGGCGGAGATTGAAGGCCTCTTTATTCGCCACCACGACCAGGCGTTCACCCGCCGCGATACTCGTCTTGCTCCCATCCACAAAATCAAACTCAATTCCCTTCGTGAATCGCAAGTTGGTCAGATCAAGAGCTTCGATGCCGGTATTCATGATCTCGATCCACTCGAAATCACCTTCCGTCACGGACGGCAAAACCTCCAATTCGGCAGTGCTTGGAGGAAGCGGATGATACATGATCTTACTGATGATGATGTGATCAAGGAACGGCTGGATCGAGGGAACCCCGGCAACGAACTCGGCAGGTTCCGACCAATTACCCCAACGTCCGGTATTATCCTGATGACGAACGCGCGCCCGGTAAGTCAGCCCAACTTTCGCAACCGCCGGCACCTCGATAGTCGGGGCAAAGACCGTCAATTCACCGGATTCCCAAGCTGAAGCCCACTCAAAGGCCGGCGATTCCCCCGGCGGCAAAAGCACCTCCTGCGCGTCGATGGACATTTCAAACCCAAGATCACTACTTCCAAGACTCGCATTGTGCACCTCGATCGCGATGACGTTGGCCCCCTCCACAAAGAGACTCGAGCTCACTTCAAATTCTTTGATCTCATCCTCATCTCTTTGCGAATCAGCCAAAGAGGGGTGAGTCACGACAACCCCCGTATCGAATCCCTCCCGGAAAGCCTCTTCCCCATTGACAAAGACAACTGCGCCATCGTCCACTTGGAGCTTGAAAGTGAAGCTCTCAATGAGATTCACGTCCGTGATAGTCAAAGTTGTGCGGAAGTAAGCCGTTGGCATTACCTTGGCGATCGTCGTCGCAAACACCAGATCCCCGACTCCTCCAAAACCAAGCGGCGCTGCTCCGGAACTCCAAGAGCTGTCATCAAATCCCGGTTCACGCCAAGCCGTGCCTTGATCGACATCGTTATCCAAATAACTCCAGACCCGCCCGCCCGGCATGATCTCGCGCATCCCGCCTCCCAGGCTCGAGACCTCCGCCAAGCGCCACTCCATCGCCTGAAAAGTCCCGCTTCCCTGGGGATCGGAAAAATCCGAACTCGTGAAGGCCAGACCATCCTGGGGGAATCCGGCATCGCCCGAATAGGTGATCGTTGGCGTGGAAGGCAGAGCAGGATCTTCAGTGATGGCATCCAAATAAGCATCCCTTCCCTCCCGGCCGGAAATCCCGGAATCATTCGAGATTGAAGCCATGATCCCATTCGTTCCACCGGTCCAGCTTCCTCCGACAAAGGCGTACTTGTTCATGTCGGCCACAACTGCTTCGATCGTTCGACCACCCGACCATCTCGCCTGATCCGCCGGCGTGATGTCATCGATCAGGACGGCAAGAGGATCAATCATCAGACGAATCTGATCCTCCTGCCAAATCAGGTCGCGCATCTCACGCATGGTATTGAGATAATTGATGCTATAGGACTCCCGTGCCCCTTGAACGGCCACTCTCTCTCTGTTCGCCGCCTCATTGTTCTCACCCGTGCCCTGCCCATAAATGGCGTTCAAGGGAAAATCCCATCCCGCATTCCAGTTCGGCCCCCAGCTCGTATCGGAATCCCACGGCAGAACATTGAGACGCCCCAAGGGGTTTGTTGTCGAAGGCTCGAAGTAGTAGGCCCGATTCTTCAGGTGCTCGCCCAGATTGGGCCGCACATCGTAGTGGCGAATCATATCGACCACGGCATGGTAGTGATTCCAGCTGTCCCAATTGACATGCTCGTTCAACCAATTCTCATCCTTCGTGGGACGAAGCTGACGGATGATGTTCTCGAAATCAGAACCATCATTGACCGAATCTGCCGCCTGGTAGCGCTGAACATCCGTCCCCTTGGTTCGACCACTGATCAACTTGTAGAGGTTCCCCTTTTCCAAATTGTGCGAGTCCAAAAAGCGCGAATCAAATTCCTCCAGCGCCAGCATCAAGCCGTAATAATCCCCCTGGGTTTGGGTCGTATACTCCTCGGAGCCCTGCACGATTCTGAAATGCCCCCAGTGGGTAAATGGAGCCGGAGTCCCGGTCAAATTCCACATCAGATGATTCGTCGCCTGGTCCAGACCCCAGGTCTGAATGCCGCGGGATCCCACCATTTTGTGCGTTGCCAGAAACTTCCACGGCTCGGAATACTTTTCTCCATTCCGGTCCCGGAAGGTCGGGTAATTGCCGCGATTAAAACGAAATTTCAAGCTCCTCTTCCCACCTGCGGAATCAGAATAGCGCGCGTTTCGTTGTCGCAGGCGGTAACGGGAGTTGTCGTAAACCACACCTTCATAAACAAAGGTGCAATTCCAGTTGTACTCACTGCGGGCATCAAAGTTATTGGACGGGATCCGGTCACCATTGTTGGTCGCCACCGCTTGACTGAAATCCGCCGCAGTCGTCAATACGTGATGCACCGGAACCGAAGTCATCGCCTCCGCCGAAAACGTCCCCCGGTTCGTCTCATAATCCGGCACTCCATCATAGTGAAAGTAAGCGAAATTCAAGCGCTCGTCGTCGGTATAAGGCACCCGCACCGATGCTCCCTCGCTGTCCTCCACCGTGATCCGATATCTCACCAATGTTCGGTTTGGATTACCTGCAACACGCGCCGAGTAAATTCCATCATCCGCAAACTCATCCGGAGCCTGCCCGTCATCCTGCATCACTTGGCTGACCCAGTTCTCCTCGTAGGCCGGATTGGGCATCCGCGGTCCCGTCGGGTTCGCGAGTAGAGCCGGGGTCGACTTTGCCAAAAAGGCCGGAACATAAGCCCCCGGAGCCACGTTCTGAGTTTCCAAAGTCACGGCCGCGACACCGTCAGGGTCCGTGACTTTCGCCGTGATCACGACCACCTCATCCGCCACCGGTGCCTTCGGCGAATGATCAACCTGCCGGATCGCCGGCGGCGCAGATTCTGAAAAGACGGTATTCACCAACCCGGGAGAAGGCTGCGGCGGAGCCGAGGTATCGGGAGCAGGTCGGATAAGCTCCACATTGAGCCCAAAATCATTACTCCCGATCGTTCTATTAAATCCGTGGATCGTGATGACATTTGTCCCCTCCTTCAAACCAGCTGCACCTCCCGTGATCGTCTCCTCAAACCAATTCCCCTCATCTCCGCTGGCATTCGCAGTATCCGAAATCGTCAACTGACCCGACTTCACGTTGGTTCGAAAAATTTCCTGCCCATTGATGTAAGCGACAAAACCATCATCCACGAGATAGCGAAACAAGATCTCCTGTGGCACTTCCCCCTCCAGGATCTCGAAGTCATTCCTGAAAAAGACACTCGTATACTGCCCCACCATCCCCGTGATCGGTGGATTGAAAACCTGCGAGCCAACACTTCCGAAACCTATCGGCATCGACTGCGTCTTCCACGTGCCATCCTCCACGAAGTCAGCCTCCGTCCAGGCATTAATCGGCGATGAAGCCTCGCTTGTTCCCGGTCGCCAACGCCAACCCGGCCCGTTCTCAGGCAGGTAAGTCAGCTCCGGAAGAAGCACCACCTGGGAACTCCGCCACGATCCTCCGAGATCATTGTCCAACCCTGGATTGATCAGTTCCATCGAGGAACCGGCTCCACCCGCCGCCGTCGGCCACGGAAAACGATCCTGATAGTCAACGACATCAGCCGCCACCCCGTTGGCCCGCCTCAGCTCAACTCTCTCACCGCTTCCCGAAAGCCCGCCCTCAAAAGGACCAAAGGCACTCACTCCGTAACGCTCCAGCAAGGCCGCCGGATTCTGAGCCACCACCACAAAGCCTCCCGCCGCAATCGTCGAACCCGCCGGAAAGGTATAATCAAAGCCATCATTGAAGAACCACCCCCCCAGATCAACCGTCGCCGTTCCCGTATTGTGCAGCTCCACAAACTCATCACGCGCATCATTCGGACGTGAATTATAGTGAATCTCGTTGATGACGATCTCGGCGTTCATCACGCCCAAAACGCCCAGCCCGGCGAACATGTATCCCATTACTTTCACCTCAACAAACTGCCCCCACTCTTTTCTGAACGCAAGCCCGGTACCTTCATGTTCCAAATTTCCACCTTCACTCTGTGCCACTCACCAGACAATCTCCCCAAATGCGATCCCTCCTTTTCCTCGCCCTCATCGCCCACGCTTTCGCCGCTGGAAAGCTTACGCAACACCAGTTCAACGACTCCAAGATCTTCCCCGGCACCCATCGTGACTACTGGGTGTATCTCCCCGCGGAATACGATGAGAGCAAGCCCGCCTGCCTCATGGTCTTCCAGGACGGCGCCGGCTTCGTGAAGAATCCCGGTAAAGAAGGATACGTCCCCGATGCCTTCGACAAGCTCATCGCTTCCGGAGACATGCCCGTCACCATCGGCCTTTTCATCAACCCTGGCGTCGTCCCCGCTCCTCAAGGGAACGAAAACGCCCAACCCCGCTTCAACCGTTCCTTCGAATACGATGGCATGGGCCCCAACTACGCCAACTTCCTCATCGAGGAAATGATCCCCCTCGTCGCCAAAAACTACAACATTTCCACCAACCCCGATGACCGCGCCCTCTGCGGCGGGTCCTCCGGTGCCATTGCCTCCTTCACCGCCGCCTGGGAACGGCCTGACCACTTCCGCCGCGTCTACTCCATGATTGGCACCTACGTCGGCCTCCGTGGAGGCAACGATTACCCCACCCTCATCCGCAAGACCGAGCCCAAACCCCTCCGCATCTTCCTTCAGGACGGCAAAAACGACCTCAATATCTACGGCGGCGATTGGTGGATGGCCAACCAGACCATGCAACGCGCCCTCGAATTCTCCGGCTACGAACACACCCATCGCTGGGACGAGGGCGGCCACAGCCGCAAGGAAGGAAACAAAATCCTCCCCGAAGCCCTCACCTGGCTCTGGAAGGACCACGGTAAAACACCCGTCTCCATCCACCTCGACAAATGCAAATCCCGCGCCGCCGAATGGCTCATCCCCGGCGAAAATTGGGAAATTGTCTCCATGGGCCACAACTGGGCCGAAGGCCTCGCCGTCACCGCCGATGGCACCCTTTACTTCACCGACGTCCCCGATAGCGAACTTTACAAAATCACCCCCGATGGCAAGGAAACCCTCTTCGCCAAAGACACCGCAAATGCCAACGGCATCGCGCTCGGTCCCGATGGAAAAACCCTCTACACCGCCGGCGCAGAGGTCCGCAGATATAATCTCGAAACCAGAGAATTTGAAACCCTCTTCAAGAACGCTGCCGCCAACGACATCGTTGTCTCAAGTGAAGGCTATCTTTATTTCACCAGTCCCAAGAACAACAGCATCAACGTTTCGTTCTATGGTGCCCGAGTTTTCAATAAGATACCCTTTAAGGGGCTCAACGGCATCGGGCTCAGCGCGGACCAAACCCAGCTCTACGTCTGCCACTTCGATGGCCCCTTCATTCACTCCTTCACCCTTCACGCGGGTGAACTCGTCAATCCCCAGCCCTACTTCTACGCCCAGCGCCCCACCACCGACGGCCGCTGCGCCCTCGATGGTCAGTTCTCCGCCGCCTCCGGCCACCTCCTCGTCGGCACCGAAGCCGGCCTCCAGATTTTCGACCAACCCGGTCGCGTCCAGCTCGTCCTCCCCAAACCCGCCTACGTCGATGGTCGTATCAACTACTGCTACCTCCACGAGGACACCCTCTACATCGCCACCCGCCACCGCGTCTACAAACGAAAGATCAAGCTCACCGGTGCCCCCGCCTGGCTCCCCCCCGTCAAAGTACCCAAGCCCAAGCTCTAACTCCAAAAAAGCAACGGCAACCCGATCGTTTGAACCGGATTCCGAGATTCCGACTCGGTGGCAGGGAATCATCCGCCGTCGGAAAACTTCTAAAGAAACACCCTCCATTTCAGGTAGTGATATCCGCAGTAAATTAGAAAGGACGCTGTCGGCACAATGCTGACGTACGAGATCCTTGAGACTTTCACCGAAAGGAGTCCCAACACCAGCGAGATCAGGGACGTGGGAATCGATACGATGACGAGAAAAAATATCCCCAGGACAGCATTGCGATACCCTGGCCCATAGGGCTCGGGCCCCGCAGGTGGAGGGGCATTTGCCGCGACCAGCATGGGGATTCCACCCGCAATTGCAATCGCCAGAAACACAAAAGAGATCAATACCCCTCTCATTTTCTTCTCCATCTTTTTCTCCATGACCACTGAATGACTATTCCGTTCTACGAGAGTATTTCAGCCACCTTTTCCAGCACCCGCTTGTTCCCCATGATGAAAGTATGATCGGCGTCCATCACTTCAAGTCGGGTCAGGCCGTCCACTTTCCCGCCCTCCACTGTCACCACGCCATCATTCTCGCCCTCAAGTAAGAAATCGAAAACCGGGACCAGATTCTTGCTACCCATGATCACGGAGACCTCGCCACCGGATTGGAAACCCGGAACATCCCGCTGAACTTTCTCCGTCGAGAGACTCATCCCACCAGGTCCCAGGGCAACCTGTCCGAGCGGCGAGTCTTCCAGCCAATCAATAATTTCACTTCCCTGATTGGGGGGAGCCAACATCACGACCCTCCCTGTCACCAGTTCGGGATAGCGCGCAGCCAGATGTCGGGCGACAATCCCACCCATCGAGTGCGTCACAAAGTGAGTGGGCTTATCGGATGAGCCCACCGCCTCGGCCACATGATCCACAATTTTCTCCATCGACTTTCGAAAAGAAGGGTAGGGAAGATTCACCGTATCAAATCCCCGCTCATTCAGAAAAGTTGCCGGTTCCTCCATGGCCCAAACACTCCGCCAGAGCCCATGCAAGAGTACGACCCGATCTCCGGCACCCGGCCGAAAGCGTGGCTGGTGCCAGGGAAAAGGAGGGATCATCATCTTCAGCCGGTTCATTTCGCCTCCATACATACACACGGTTCATCTCATTTAAAATCGATATTACTGTTAATGTCATCGACTCAACCAATGATTGAAGACGGAATATCAGGAGAAAATGACCAAATTTGCATCATTGTGACAGTTTTGTTTGACGGATCTCCACAGAAGGGCAAGCTGATCTGCGCACACACAAACGCAATCCATATATAAAACCCGCTCCTGCTTTGGAGCGGGTTTTTTCATGCAAGAAATCCAACCATCGAACGCGCCTATCGGCTTTTGATTGCCTCGATGGCCCGCTCCACGAGAATCTTCAGCTCCCGATCGTCACTGTTCGTAAATTTGGAAAGTGCTGGCAGAGACTTCTCTGTCCCGATTGTTGCCAATATAAACGCCGCCGAATTCCGCAAGCGAAGCGATGGGCCTTCGAGATGCCAGAGCACTTTTTTTTCAGCACCACGACCCAGGGCGATATATTGCCCGGACCAATCCTCGGGATCCTTTGACCAAAGCATATCGACCAGAAGAGGGCTCTTATTCGAATTGTTCTCAATCAGGTAATCCACAAAGGAAACAGGCACCTCTATCCCGCCTTCGATCCACTTCTCAACCCGGCGGGCGACAATATCGAGACTCGCCTGATTCCCCACCGCCCAGATGCTTAGGGCATTGCCAAGATCATTCAGTAGGATGGGGTCTGATTGCTTTGAAACCAAACCCATGAGCTCCGCCACGATCTCATCGCGATAACGCAATTCCACATCGGCAGGCACTTTCGCCAGCTGAGCCACGGCATCTTTGACCCTCAGTGGATCAAGAACCCCCAGCTCACTTAAATTGGCGGTAAAAAATCCCGGGTTTCCAGGATCAGAAAGCTTCTGACGCAAGTCATCGCTTGGCTTTGTATTATGCAGGGCGGAGAGCTTCAACTCAATGAGGCGCAGCTCGGGATGGGTCGTTGCCCGGCCCAGACGAGGGTCGCAAACCCGCACCACCGTATCAAAGTCCAACTCCAGGCCTGAGATGACGATCAAGCTATCCTTGTCACCATTTCGCGGATAGCGGTTTACCCCCTGGGTCGGCGGAATCTGAAGGGCCATTTGCAAGTAATTCTCGACGCTGTGAAACTGGGTGCTTTTGAGGCCCCTGATGAAAATGCCCACCAAATACTTGGACGAATCTCCCTCGAAGCGTTCGCTCAAGCTTTTCAACTTCCGTTCCATGACATGGTAGCCCACCTGATTTTTAATATCATCGTCATCCAGCGAGATCCCCACGGAAACCTTCGGACTGGTGAGCGGGGTTTGATCGCCAACAAATTTACCGACCTCAGGAGTCATTTCAACGGGCCGAATAAGAATCAAGGCGAAGAGCCCGGAAATCAAAATCACAATCAGCAGCATCGCTTTCGCTCGCCAGTTCTTGGAGCCAAAGAGAAGCAGCCCCCCTCCTAAAACGCTGATGAAACCACCTAACACCAGGCGCTTGGTCATATCAAAATCTTTGAAATTTCCGCCTTCGGAAGTTCCCAGGAAAAAGATGAGCGAGTAGAGAATCAAAAAGACGGCCCCAGTAATGGCGGCAATATTTTGTCCAGCTGAAGCCGGCATGATGGCATCCACGTGTGGAGTGTTGGAATGCGGCTCCGCAGCAGAATTAGTCCGGGCACGCTTATTCTTTTTCACCACCGTTGATGGCTCCCGGCCCAATCGGCTCAGGAATTCATCCCGCTGGTGCTCGCCCGGATAGACCTTTGAGCGCTCCGCGATAATCGACCCGGGCTTCACCGGAAAACGATGGTCACAAGCACCACACTCCACTGTTTTACCAGTCAGATCCTCGTGAACCGTAAACCTCTTGCTGCATTTGGGGCATTGAATTTGTAAATTCATGAATTGGAAGGATTGTCCACCCAGACGCGAAGACTATCCGCCCTTTGGAGGGGACTGACAATCATTCCGTTCAAAATTCCCCAACATCAACTTTCGGAAGGATGTTTGATCTTGGCAATTTCACCCATAATCCGGTCGGAAATCGCCTGATAAGCATCCCGCCCCTTGGCCCGGCATTCCTCTGCCGTCAAGGTGATGGCGTCGCCAACCACAATTGTCACCGGGTGAAACCTCAAGCGGCCACTCCCACGCGGCAAAGCCTCATAAGCTCCGAAAATCCGGACCGGCTGAATCACCGCCCGGCTCTTCGCCGCGATGAGACCGACTCCTGCTTCGCCGGGCTGTAACTCGCCCGTCAATGTCCGGGCGCCTTCGGGAAAAACGACGACTTGTTTGCCACTTTTGAGCATCTTAATGATCTTCTTCAGACTGCTCATATCGGGAGCTTCCTGATCGACCGGGATGGCATTCCACCGGGGATATAACCACTTGGTTGGCCCCTTGAAGAGAGTCTTGCGAGCCAGATAATAAACCGGTTCATCGTAGGCGATCCCCACGAGAGGCGGGTCCAGAAAGCTCTCGTGATTCGAGGCAATCAAAACAGGCCCGTCCTGAACGAGCTTTTCACGCCCCACCACTTGATAGCGGAAAAAGGCCTTGGCCGCCGCTCGAAAGATGATGTATCCGATCCAATATGTTGTCTTCATGTCTAGTCTTCCCAACCGAATTTGATAAGAGCCTCCCGCGCTGCTTCCACTGTTCCCTCGATCGTAAGATCAGAGGAATCAATCACGATGGAACCATCGGAAACTTTAAGAGGTGAAGCCTTGCGCTGGCGGTCCTGGGCATCGCGCTGCGCCACCGCATCCGCCTCCCCGTCCTTCGCCCGACGAGCGGCACGCACCTCTTCAGAAGCGCTGATATAAAGTTTGAAAGGAGTGTCGGGAAATACCACCGACCCGATATCCCGGCCCTCCATCACGACATCGTTGTTATCGAGATACTCCCTTTGCATCGCCACCAGGCGCTCGCGAACCTCGGGAATGGACGCAATCTTGGAAACGTGTTCATTCACTTCGGCACCGCGAATCTCCGTGGTCAGAAGCCGTCCATTGATGGCGATGGTGGAGAGTCCATCCTCAACCCCGCACTCAATCTCCATGCGGTTCATCGCCTCAAGAACCGATGCGGAATTTTCAGGATCAATCTTTTCCTGCAAAATCTGCCAGGTCACGGCGCGATACATCGCTCCGGAGTTCACCATGACCAGACCAAGGGAAGCGGCAAGACGCTTGGCGACGGTGCTCTTTCCGGAAGCAGCCGGACCATCTATGGCAACAGCACGGTGGATTTGATTCATCGGTGACAAAGGGTTTTAAGGTGTTCTGCAAAGGTCGGGTAGGAGGTGGCCACACAGGCCGTATTTTCGATCGTCGTCTCACCCCCGCCGGCAAGAAGCCCCGCGATGGTGAAAGCCATGGCAATGCGGTGATCGCCGTAGCTGTCGAGAATTGCACCCTTCAATGTCTGTCCGCCGGTGATGATCATACCGTCTTCAAACTCTGTCTCTTATACACATCTCCGAGCCCACGAGACCGAGGCTGATCTCGT
>CAJXVQ010000115.1 GCA_913060685.1 uncultured Verrucomicrobiales bacterium | reverse complement strand
AAGGAACCCTCGGTTCCATAAGCCCCCCAGCTCAACAATGCGAAACTTGGGTTAGAGTTTGTGGAGCGATCTGATTTTCAGATCAAGATTCGGGGTTATCGGGTCGAATGCGGTGAGGTGGAAAGCGCGTTGAATCGAGTTTCCGGCGTCAAACATTCCGTAGTGGTCGCACGCGAGGATTCCAGAGGTGAGAAACTCCTTGTCGCATATTTCGTTCCAGAAAAGGGCTGCAACCTTGAGGCAAGGGCTATGCGTTTCGAGTTGGCTCGCCGCTTGCCGGATTACATGGTGCCGGAATCGATTGTTCCACTTGATGTTCTGCCTCTTGGGGCGACAGGGAAGGTCGATCGAGGCGCACTGCCTGATCCCGGATTGCTGATCGCGGTGAGCGAGAGGAAGGCTGATGTTCCATCAAGTTTGATCGAGTTCGAACTCGCCAAAATCTGGGCCAGAATCCTCGATCGTGAATCTGTCGGTCGATATGACAATTTTTTCGAGCTGGGAGGACACTCACTGCTGGCAACGAGAATGGTGGCGGAGGCGGATCGACTTCTGAACTGCAGGTTTCCCATCGCTGTTCTTTTTCAGGCACCTACCGTCGAGCTTCTTGCTCAACGATTGATCGATGAGGATTGGGCTCCGGCCTGGAGTTCACTGGTTCCACTGAAAACCTCCGGTTCACAACTACCTTTATTCCTCGTTCATGGTTGGGGGGGAACCGTTTTTAGTTATCTCGAATTGGTTCAACAACTTCCAGACGAACAACCCTGCTATGGAATCCAAGCGGTCGGCCTCGATGGAAAAGAGGTGCGGCATACGAGCGTTGAGCAGATGGCAGCCCATTATGTGGATGAAATCTGTTCATTTCAGCCTGAAGGTCCCATTTCGCTCGCGGGGTATTCCATGGGAGGGCTCATTGCATTCGAATTGGCGCAGCAACTTCTCAGGAAGGGAAGAGAGGTCGCATTCCTTGGTATCATCGATACCGGATTCATGTCCGGTGTCCCATGGCAGGCGTATATAATGAGAGTTGGATCGTATCTTCCTTGTAGGATGGTGGATCACGTCAACAGTTGGTTGCGGCTTCCTCTCCGTGAAAAGGGCCCATACATTGCCGGTCGGTGGAAAGCACTCTCTCATTGGATGGGTTCCTATTGGTCGCGTGGTCCAGTCGTAGAAATTGCAAAGAAGGGAGCTGTCGCTCCCAAGATCCCGGGGTATGATGACTATTTTCATGCAGTTGCCGCATCCTATCGGACACTTCCCTACTCCGGCCAAGCCTATGTATTCTTGAGTGATGCGTCGCCTTCCGGGTGGCGCTCGGGTTGGCGCTATCGGGTGAAAGGCGGCATCGAGTTCCATCGGGTTTCAGGCAATCATGTGCAACTGCACGCCGATCCTGTCTGTGTCCGCCAGTTGGCAATTCTCATTGATTCCGCACTGCAGAAGTCCAGAGCAGCAAAATTCAACGAGCCGGAAGATGGAGGCAGATTGCCGGCCAAGCGGGCGGGTTTATGAAACCTCTTCGACTTGCGGGACGCCCCACCCTAAACCGTTAGAATATTTCGAGGGATCTTCGTAGGAATTTGCTTTTGGCGGGAGGGCTTTGAAGTCGCCTTAGGACCGGAGCGGAGCGGGGAGAATGGAAGTTGATCTTTTTGGGTTGATCGCTTGAGGTCGTCGTTGAGGGGGAGGACGGGGGATCTTTGAAATCTGAGCCCATTTACGACCACGTCAGTCCGATTAAGATTTCAATTCGGCCTCGATTCCTTGGAGTGCCAGTTGCCCCTTTTGGTCAAAAAGGCTGGCAAGGATGCCGACGGCAAAGCCGACCACGAAGGCTGGGAACATCTCCTCGAGGTTTGCAAAAGCCTCGCCGGTGGCGCCGGGCAGTAAGGGCATCACAAACTTAAAAAACGGCACAGCGAGAAATCCCGAGATCATGGCTGCAAGAGCGCCTCGCCGGGTGAATCTCGCCCAGAATAGCGACAGAACCATGGTTGGACAAAACGTTGCGGCGATCCCGGACCAGCCAAAGACGATGAACCAGAAGACAGTCCGCTCGGGGATGGCGTAGGCGACCGTCATCGCGAGTGCAAAAGCGCCTATGGCCAGCACAACGGTCGTCAACCGGCATAGTCTCACCAGGCTTTCATCGGGCAGCGATGGATTCAGGATCCTCTGGTAAACGTCGCGGACAACTGAACTCGCGGCGACCATCAGCAGGGAATCGACCGTCGACATCGCGGCTGACAGGACCCCGGCAATGACGAGGCCGATCAGGGTCACTGGAATGAGGACTTCAACGATCATGGGAAGGACGTCTTGACCATTGGCCCCGAGGACGCCGGACAGGGAATCTTCCGGCCCCATGAGAAGGTGTCTTCCGATCATTCCAATCAGGACAGCTCCGCAATCAGTCAGGGTGGTATAGAAGATCGCGACGGCGGCGCCTTTCTTGACCTCGCCTTCGGATTTGAGTGCCAGGATGCGCACAAAAATCTGTGGCGAACCGAGGAATCCCAGGCCGATCGAAACAAGCGCCACGATTGCCAGAATATTGTTCAGCGTCAATCCGGCCGGTCCCCAGATGGACATCAGACCGGGGTCTTGCCCAGCGAGCCCCTCGGTAACGTTGTTCCAACCGCCGGCGTAAAAGAGACCAATAATCGGGATGGCGACGAGACCGACGAACATCAATGTCCCCTGGAAAACATCCGACCAGACTACGGCCAGGAATCCGCCCGCTACGATGTAAATGACGACGACGCTGAACCCGACGATCGCGCCGGTGAGATAGTTCCAACCCAGAAAGCTGTTGAATGCTGTCGCCGTCGCGTCGATCTGGGCGCTGACATAGATCATGACAAAGATGACCAGGGCGCATGCGGAAACGAGCCTTAGCGAATGAGAAGTGTCTCGAAATCGCGCCTCCAGGTAATCGGGAATTGTGAGAGCGTCGTATTTCGTGGTGAGCCGATGAAATCGCCGGTTCATCGCGAGCCAGGCGATGCCCACGCCTACGACTTCGCCGACCACCACCCAGAATGCCTGGAGGCCGATCGCGGCGCCCATTCCGGTGAGCCCCAGTAGCAGCCAGGCTGATTCACCGGTGGCTCGCGCCGAAAGGGCGGCCGGAAGAAACCCCAGTCGCTTTCCCGCCGCGATATAATCGCCGAGAGATTTCACTCGTTTGGAGGCGAACCACCCGATGCCCAAAAGGATCAATAGGTAAGCAAGAATGCCGATGAGTTTAGGGGACATGAACTGTTAGAAAGTTTCTTTTTGACTGAGGTGCTTGAGGGCGTCGCCGAAGGGATCGGAGAGGGGAGAAAGGAGGACGCGGGGCGGGAATTAAGCACCAGAACTCTTGACCCGACAGCCTAGCCGTCCTCCCCGCAATACCAAGGATTGGTTTGGGTGACCCTGGCCTGAAGACCCTTTTGGGCAGAGGAGTCCCCTAATTGGCCCTTGCTGCTTCTGCCAGGAATTTGCTTTTGGCGGGAGAGCCTTGAAGCCGGCTTTGGACCGGAGCGGAGAGGGGTTTACCTAGGTTCGCATCGCCGCTACGCCTGCACTGTGCGATCTCGACTTTATCCGGGTCGCTCGCATGCTTAAGGCCGAGTCGTGAAATGCGAGTGGAATTGATAAAAGATTGGCTATCCAAAAATTTCCTTCACCACGCGTCCGCCAGTGGGCCCGGTGAGGCGGTGCTTTCTTCCCTGGTGGTGGAATGCAAGTTTGTCGTGTTCCAGTCCTAACAGATGCAGAATCGTTGCGTGCAGATCGTGGAAGTGAACCTTGCCTTCGATCGCCTTGGCGCCGGTGTCGTTGGTTTTGCCATAGGCGAATCCCGGTTTCACACCGCCGCCGGCGAGCCAGAAGGTGAACCCGTTGGGGTTGTGACCAGTCTCGTCTTTCTTGTCGGATGGTTTGAGTCCTGGTCGGCCGAACTCCCCGCCCCACACGACCAAGGTATCGTCAAGCAGGCCGCGCTGGTCGAGATCCCCGAGCAGCGCGGCGATGGGCGCATCGGTGCTCTCGCAGTTTGCCGCCAGATCGCGGCGGTGATTTTTGTGGGTGTCCCAGCCGCTATGGTTTACCCCGATAAAGCGTACGCCCGCCTCGGCGAAGCGCCGCGCGAGCAGGCATTGACGACCGAAATCCGATGGTCGGCAGGTGCCGACTTTGATCTGCTTGCCAACGCGGTAGCGCTCGAGCATCTGGGGCGTTTCGTCGCTCAGGTCGAGCAAGCCCGGCGCGATCGTTTGCATCCGGAATCCGAGCTCCATCGACTCGATCACGCTCTCGAGTTTCGCGTCGTTCTGGCGGGCAGCGAGGTGCTCGCGATTCATCGCTTGGATCAGGTCGAGCTGGCTGCGCTTGGCGCGGTTGGGGAGATGGGTTCCGGAGACATTCGGGATCGTCGCCAGCGACATGTCCTCGCCGTTGACTCCAATGGGCGTGCCTGAAAATTGCGATGGCAAGAACGCGCCCGAGTGCACCAAACCTTCGTGCGAGTTGAGGCTGATGAATCCGGGGAGGTTCTGATTCTCCGTGCCGAGTCCGTAGCTGACCCACGAACCCATGCTCGGCCGGTGGCGGAGTTTCTCGCCGGTGTGCAGTTGACGAAAGGACTGCGCGTGGTTGCCGGTGTCGGCGTGCATGCCGTTGAGGACGCAGAGTTTGTCAGCATGCTTGGCGACCTCCGGATACAATTCCGAAACCCACAAGCCGCTCTCACCATGTTGGGCGAACTTGAAGGCGGAGCCGGGGTGTTCTTTGTCACCGGTTTGCGGTTTGTAATCGAAGGTGTCGAGGTGTGCGGGACCGCCAGCCATGCACAGGAAGATCACCCGTTTGGCACGCGGCTCGATCGTTGAGATCGTCGCTCCGGAAGCGCCACACAGTCCGTTCAGCGCGAGCGAACCAAAACCACAGGAAGTGGTTCGTAGCATGTCTCGTCGGGTAAAGATTCTCATCGTCGCGGTCTAATCAATATATCGGAACTCGTTGCTTGCCAACAAGGATTGAGTGAAACTCGCCCACGCCCGCAGCTGGGCATCTCCGCCTGTTAGTTCTTGTCCCAGCTGGCGAATGTGCCCGAGCGAACGCTCGATCTCGTCGGGGCTCGGATCGCGTTGCAGGGTGCGGTGATACGCCGCGATCACGCGAGCCTTGTTGTCGCCAGCTCCAAGGTTTTCTTCCGCCAAGACTCGCGCCTGCTCGACGACGAGTGGGTTGTTCAAGAGAAACAGCGCATGGGTCGGCGGGGTGGTCACCTGACGCTGGCCGGCGGGATCGATCCCATCGGGAAAATCAAACGCGGCCAAGTCCGGCGGCGGCGAACTGCGCAACATGCAGAGATACACGCTGCGGTGGAGGCTTGGCACGTGCAGGTATTTGGCCTCGCCAGGCGGCCAGTTGATCAGCTGCACGAGGTCGTCGATGGCCGATCCTTGCGCCGGTTTCAGGTTGAGCTTGCCGCTCGCCTGCAGAATGCGATCGCGTAGTGATTCTGCGTCGAGGCGACGACGGCTGTGGCGCCCGAGGAGGATGTTGTCGGGATCCGCCTTGAGTAAGCCTTCGTCATCAGAGCGGCTATCGAGCCGGTAGGTGCGGCTGAGGACGATCGCCCGGATGAGTTTCTTCATGGACCAATCGTGTTCCACCATGAATCGTGTTGCCAAGTGATCGAGCAGCTCCGGATGGGACGGGCGTGCGCCGTAGACCCCAAAGTCATCCGGCGTCGTGACAATCGCGCGGCCAAACAGGTGCAACCAGATGCGGTTCGCCATGACGCGCGCGGTCTGCGGATGGTCGCCGCGCGTGAGCCAGTCCGCCAGTTGGAGGCGCCCGCTCGAGCCGGTGCCGATCGTCGGCGGGCTGTACTGGGTCTCGCACGCGCTGAGAAATCCACGCGGCACCAGTGGCCCGAGTTTCTTGGAGTTACCGTCGATGTTGATCTTGCAATCGGCGATCGCTCCCTTGTCGCGCACGCCCATGGCGAAGGCCGTTTTCGGCGCTTCGCGTGTGCCCGGTTTCTGGCCCGAGGCCGAGTGCAGTCGCTGCGCTTCTTCCGCGGTGAGCGCGCGATCAAACACTGCGAGCTCCGCCAAGAATCCTTTCAGCGGCGCAAAGCGATCGTTGCGCGCGCCAACGAATAGCTTGCGATTCTCCGGTGCCGCGACTGCGATCTCGCCCACGATCTCTGGCTTGGTGTCGCCGTTCAGATAGACGCGCATCTTTTTGCCGGAGCGCACCAGCACGAGGTGATTCCAGCTGCCGGGCGCGATGATCTTACTGCCGTGCAAGTTCTCGTCCTTGTCCTTGCCGGTCCAGATGAACAGCTTGCCGCTGCGCCCCGCCTCGTGTGTGCCGCCGATGCCGAGGTTGTCGCCGTTATGCCCATCATCGCCATCCGCCGCGTGCGAAAACAGGTAGGTCGTGATCGCGCGTGCGGTGTTGCTCAGGTCATTGCGGAACCAGAACGAAATCGAATACGTGTCGGCGGGAACCTGCTGGTCGATGGCGAGCCTCCCATCGTCGAGCTTGGCGAAGGTTTTGTCGGAAATGGTCACACCAGGCTGTAGTGCGACCCCTTTGGGTTTGACATCGAGACGAGCGTGCAGGGCCGGCTTTAGCTCATCAATCGCCGCCCCGTAGTCTTTGTCGAACTTCGGAGGCGGGTCGCCTGCGGGCTTCGCTTTTCCCTTCGCCTTCGGGGCCGGTGCTTTCAAGGTATCGCGCAAGGCGTGCAGCGGTGTCGGCGGCGCGGTCAGTTTCTCGTTGCCCGCCTTGCCCCACATCGTCTCGGTGCTGGTGAAGATCCCTGCCATCGCATAGTAGTCACGTGTCGGGATCGGATCGTGTTTGTGATCATGACAGCGGGCGCACGACACGCTCAATCCCATCACCGCCGTGCTCACCACATCGATCTGATCGTCGACCACATCCATCGCGAAATCGTTGTTCATCGCCACTGCGGGCTTGAACCCGATAGCGAGAAACCCGGTCGCGACGAGATTGCGGTTGCGTTCGGCGGCTGTCGTCACCGGCAACAGGTCGCCAGCAATTTGCTCTTTCAAAAAACGGTTGTAGGGCGTGTCGCTGTTGAACGATTGGATGACATAATCGCGGTAGCGCCACGCGTGCGGAAAGGTCGGGTTGCGCCCGAGGCCATCGTTGCCGTTTGACTCACCGTAGCGCGCCACGTCCAACCAGTGGCGTCCCCAACGTTCGCCGAACTGCGGCGATGCCAGCAATCGATCGACGAGCTGCTCCACCGCTTTCTGACCATCGCTCTGATACGCACTCACAAAGGCACGGACGTCGCCGATCGTCGGCGCGAGACCGATCAAATCGAAGGAGAGCCGTCTGATCATTACCTCGGGCAGCGCATCGCCGACTGGTTGATGACCGTCCTTCTCCAAACGGGCCAGCACGAAGTTATCGATCGCATCCAGTGGCCAGTGCGTATCGTGGACGTTGGGAATTTTTGGATTGGAGATTGGTCTGAACGACCAATGAGTGTCGTCTTGGGGTGGTTTTTCGCCAGATGGCGCAGCGTCGTCGACCCGCGGATCCGGTGCACCCATCTCGATCCATTTTTCGAAGTCGTGCACCACCGCTTTTGGCAGCGGACTTTCCTCCTCTGGTGGCATCGCCAGGTCCTCGTCCGTGCCGCGGATTGCCTGGATGATAAGACTCTCATCGGCCTTTCCCACAACCAGAGCGGGCCCCGACTCACCGCCACGCAAGATGCCGTCGCGGCTGTCGAGCAACAACTTGCCACCGAGTTTCTTCGCTGTTGCCGAGTGACATTGGTAGCAGTGCTCGACCAGAATGGGACGAATTTTCCGTTCGAAGAACTGCATGCCCCCGGTGTCTGTCTCGGCCGCGACCGCGTGAGACCCAAACGCAAGCGAAAGGAAGAAGCCGATCTTCGTCATGATAAGAGTGCGCATGTCCAAGAATCTTTAGGAATCATGTCCGCTTGAGGCTCCATTGACGAGCCAATTTCCGTATGGCCTTCGGATGATGGTCGCCGGCGTCGTCGCTGGGAAAATTCGTTGTGAAGACGCCAGTCACGGGGTTGCGTGCTCAGAAAGTGGGTCGGTGCAGGAATTTGCTTTTGGTGGAAGGGCCTTGAAGTCGCCTTTGGGCCGGAGCGAATGGGGGGTGTCCAGTATCCTACGTAACGCGCTCGGCTGAGCTTGGTGCCTGCCGAATTTCCTCGGGATTCCCAATCCGGGGACACCGGAGAAAAGTCGGATTTGTGCATGTATTTCGCGCCGAGAATCCATTCCCCCCGGTGGAATCCCGCGCTAGAGTTTCCGGACCTTGAAAGCCGATGGTGGCAGGAAGGATTGAGGAAGAACCGATCTGGCACAGACGTATCCATCAGTAGAAAAAAGACCAAATCTAAGAAGAAACAATCATGAACAACGAAGAACAGAGTCACGAGATTGAGAATGGAGAGCAGAGCGGTTTGTCTCGAAGAGGATTCCTGCACGGAATCGGGGGTGCAGGAGCATTGTTAGGTTTGGCTGGTGTTGCCGCAGCCGACGAGGGCCCGAAGGATGCCGACGGAAAAGTCATCCCCGGTTTTGAAAAAACCAAGAACGATCCGAATGCGGCTAAGGGCTGGAGATCAGTTTCAGATCGCAAGGTCAAGGTGGGCATCGCGGGATATGGATTATGCGCCTTCGGAGGAGCTTTCTTCTATCAGAACCACCCGAACGTCGAAGTGGTGGCAGCGACAGATCTCGATCCCGGACGCTGTGCTGCTCTGGCCAGGGCGGTGGGTGCGAAGACGACCTACCCGTCTTGTGAAGAGATGATCAAGGACAAGAGCATCGAAGCCATCTACATTGCCACCGATGCGCCAAGTCATGCCCGTCTTGCGATCATGGCGCTCAATCATGGCAAGCATGTCGTCTCTGCGGTTCCGGCGGTCTTTGGATTTGAAGCCGAGGGCCAGGCGGAGGAACTGTTCAATGCCGTCAAGAAGAGCGGCATGAAATACATGATGAATGAAACTTCCACCTTTCATGCAGACCTTTACGCCAAACGCATGCAGTGCCAGGCGGGTGCCTTGGGTAAGGTTATCTACTCCGAGGGCGAATACTGGCATGACTTCGGACCCAAAGGACTTCCCGGCTATAATCCCAAGAACGGAAAGATTGATCTCAATGGTTGGCGAAAAGCCCTCCCGCCGATGTGGTATCCCACCCACGCGGCGGCCTACTATGTTTCCATCACCGGCGGCCGTTTCACGGAAGTATCCTGCGTGGGCACCCCCGGTCTTTATCCCGAATACAATGGTGGCGACAACCAGCATAAGAATCCCTTCGGCACGGAGATCGGGATGTTCAAAACCAGCGAAGGCGGCATCTCGCGAATCGGTGGCAGCTGGGACATGAAAAACGCCCATGGGGAACAAGGGCGCGTCTACGGAGAGAAGCCACACAACAATGGCATCAAAGGAGATCGTCCGCCCCTGCCACCCAGTGTCGGAGGTGGCGGACATGGCGGTTCTCACGGACAACTGACAAACAATTTCATCGAATCCATCCTGCTGGACAAAGAGCCTATCGTGCCTGTCGGGGATGCCCTGAACATGACCTTGGGCGGAGTGATCGCCCATAAGTCAGCCCTCAAAGGCGGCGAATGGATGAAGATCCCGCAGTATGATTTGTAATTTGGTGCACCTCGCAACAATCATGAAGAGAACTATCGTTGCGGGCTTGTTTGCCATGGCGCTATCGGTGCCGCTGCTGGCGGCGGAGCCGTCGGGCAATTCAGCGAGCACCGCTATCATCAACGGCGCTGACTGGAAGGATACCGACGGGAATCCCATCGTCGCGCATGAAGGTGAACTTTCACGCTTCAACGGGGCCTTCTACTGGTATGGCAGCAGCTATGCCAACAATCCCAAGGGCAAGTTCGGTATTGCGGTGGGGCCGGTTTGGAACGGCGTGCTGGTCTACCGATCTACCGACCTGAAGAATTGGGAATACAAAGGCGTGTGTCTTCCCCGCCCGGAAAAGGGTTGGGGGAAGCTGGGATCCACCGGCAGATCGCACGTCATCTACAATGAGAAGACCAAAAAATACGTCATGTGGTACCGCTGGTATCTGCAAGTGCCCGCGTCCTTTCTCATGGTGGCGGTTGCGGACGATCCGGAAGGCCCGTTCACCCCGCTGGGCCCGCGCGAGATGGGAACGCCCAATGGCTTCGCTTCGGACATGAATGTCTTCAAGGATGACGATGGTAAGGGATACGTGATCTACTGCGACCACGGCGGGCACGGAGTAGAGGGGCAATCTTCCACCTACGCGATCCGGATCGACAGCCTGAGCGATGACTACCTGACCAGCAACAAGGATGGAGTCGTTGTTTTTGAAAAAGGCTGCGAAGCGCCGGCCATGATCAAGCACAAGGGCAAATACATTGCGATCGCCTCGGGCGTGCATGGCTGGGCTGGAACCGAAACCAAGTGCGCAACGGCCGACTCGCCTTTGGGAGCCTGGAAAAGTCAGGGGCAGATCACCGAGAAGAAAACCTGGAGCTCGCAGGTCACCGATCTGATTTACCTGAAGGAGTCCGACACCGTGATGGCCCTCTGCGACCAATGGTGGATTCCCGACAAGAACGACATCAACAAGTCGCGCTTTCTCTTTCTTCCACTGCTTCTCGATCCGAATACTGGTAAGGTGACGATGGAATACCGTGAGAAGTGGAGTCCATTAAAGCCTACCAAAAAGAACTGAGAAAGTGAAGATGCCGTCCATGATCAAACGATTCGTTACGGTTCTTTCCATCCTGCTGCTATCGCCAGCGTCACTCTCTGCCTTAGAGGCAGTCAGTTTTGGGACGCCCGAGGTGACCCTGGTTAAGGACTTCGAAAAAGGCGGGCGCAAGGTCCTGCGCTACGAGCACGACAGTATCCCTGAGTGGGGGTATGCCAAGCCACAGCAAGACTACTTCTACCTTCTTCCCCTTGCCGACAATCCCGGAAAAAAGCCGCTGCATGTCGTCCTTCACTCGGCTGGTTGCAGTGGCGACGCGGCGTTGGATCGCGCCTTCAAGCATCCGGATTGGTTTCACTACATGGGGCTGGAAGACCAAATCATCCTCTACCTCGATTGCCGTAAAAACCGAAACGACTGGTGGTGGGGCGCGCACTCGATTCGGAAGGAGAAGGAGAAATACGCGGATGCGTATAGCCCTGCGGAAAAGCGGGTTCTCACTACGATCGAATGGGTGATTCAAACCTACAAAATCGATCGCAACCGGGTGTATCTGAGTGGCATCTCGATGGGTGGAAGCGGTAGCCTGGGAATTGGGATGCGGCGCGGAGATATTTTCGCGGCAGTGAATGTTGCGGTGCCTGCCGGGATCGAGCACATCGAGCACCGCATGTTTGGGAAGGACGTTCCTGATCCACCGCTTCTCGTCAATTTTTCCGCACCGAACGACAACTGGAGTAAGGATCAGGAGAAGCTGATCGCCTACTTCAAGGATATGAAGTTCCCATTGGTGTTCGCATGGGGGCCGCATGGTCACCAGAGCTCGGTGGCAGGCTACCATCCTGCGGCGCAGTTGTTTCCATGGCGCTCGATTCGCAAGAACGAGGCCTATCCGGTTTTTTCAAATGCCAGTACGGACAAAAATTATCCGGGATTTAAGAACGCGACCGGCGGTGACGAATCCGGCCAGATCGGCGCCCTTTTCCGATGGGAAACGATTACGGATACTCCCGGCAACTTTCAGATCGATCTCCGACTAGTCAACAAAACAGAACTCAGGCCTGCACTGAAGGCGGAAATCGATCTCCCGAATACCGCGCAGACGGCGGTGAGTTTTCGACGCTTGCAGAGCTTTAGGACCGAGGCGGGACAAACCTACCAATGGTCCCTCAGTCGTGAGGGGGAAACCCTGCAGTCCGGAGCGGCAAAGGCGGACGAAGCCGGCCTTCTCACCATCGGCAAATTGCAGCTCAACGATCAATCAGCACGGTTGGAGGTGCGGAACTAGAGCAAAATGAAGAGAGCAGTCTTCAAAAGATTGGGGGGACCACGAACCAGTTTGGCGCACTGTTCATTCAGTCAATCCCGTTGGGATTTCCGATTCGAGGAGGTTTCACGAAACAAGGTCAGTAAACGGGAATCGCATCTTGTGATGCCTTATCTGCTTTCGGATTGGCTGCGGCGGAGGTTGCGGCACGGGGTTGTAGCGGAGTGACAGACCGTTCGCGTTTACATGGCGTTTACCTCCGCCTCCCGGTGGGTTACTATGGTGGCGTAAGGATGAGAGCAATCGAATGGATGATTCTGGCGGGCGGACTCGCAGTTGGCGCGAGTGCGGCAGAAGAGCGCAAGGCGATGACGCAGGCGGAAGTGGAGGGTTGGGAGGAGTATACGAAGGCTCCGTTGACGAAGCTGGTGGAGGTACCGAAGAAGAAGTGGGAGGTGCCGAAGAAGGCGCCGCTCGGAGAAGATATTCTGCTGGAAGGGGAGGCGAAGTTACGGAGTCTGGCCCGCAGATTGGAGCTCCCGGTCACGCAGCCCCTGCAGCGGCACGAGCATCATGACGGTTCGGTTCTCTACCATCGATTCCCGGATCGGAGCTACTATTCGCTGTGGTTCCAAGCAGACGGGCGTGAGGTTAGCTCCGTGCGCATGTTCGATCTCCCGATGTTCGACGAATTGAGTAGCTTCGTCACGCCTGAGTTGTTCGAGGGGTACGCCCGAGGATTCTATTTGAAAGCCTTTGGCGTGGCGCCCGGCCGAGATGCCGCCTTTCGGTGGGACGGAGTGGGGATCCACCGGTTCGGGAAGGAAAGCGCGATCTGGGGTGTCAGCGTCGAAGGAGTGATCATGAAGAACGTGGCGTCGTTTTCCGTCACGCGGGATGCCAACGAGAAGTGGACGGTCTCCTGCTCAAAGGGTCCGACCCGCTGGGAGATCGAGAAGATGAAGGAACGGCTCAGAAAACAACCGGTGAAGGTGAGTTACCGGGAAGCGATGGCGATAGCCTGGAAGAATTGGAAAGCGGTGCGGAAGGACGGCTACGGAGTGCAGGAGTTTGCTTTTCATCCAGTGCTGCGCCAGCTCGACAAGAAGGAGCTTCAGCCGTTCGGCACCGCCTCGAGGATGAGCGGGCAGCAACAGGCCTGGGTGAACCCGGCGGTCGATCGGGGAAATCCGGACCGAGTCTTTTACCAAGTCCAGCTTTCCGCAGGGTTGTTTGCAGTGGATGTCCTCGTGGACCGCGGATCCGGGGAAGTGGTCCGGATACATCAGGGTATGATGAGTTGGTAGGGCTGAGATGGAGTCAGGGGGCGGAGCAACTTTTTACGAGCGAATGACATCCGCAGGGTGCTTGGGCCCTATCATCGAGGACAGATGAAGTTTTTCGGATGGAGACTGGTTTGCGGGATATTGGCAGTGGCAGTGGCAGTGGCAGTGGCAGTGGCGGATGCCGCGGAAGAGGGACGGACCGACTCCTCTGGTGAGGTAGAGTCCTGACCGGAATTCGAGAAGTCTCGGAAGACGGAGTTGCAGGTCGCGGCGGATCACGAAGGCGGGAGGTCGTTCGTGCTGCAGATACTGCGGGAAATATTACGCTTGGTCTGTTTTCGAGGTTCCTCGAGGCCCCTCGTCGGCAAGCAAAAAGATCAATGCACGGCGATACTTGGATGCCTTATGCGAGCCTCTCTTACGAACGTTTTCCCATGTAATGCGCTCGTCGGAAGATAATTTAATACGGAGGTTTTTTGGGATACCCCTCGCATTGTACAGATGTTCAAAATAGTATAAGTCTAAAATTCAATTCCACCCAACATTTTTAGGAGGACGCAGCTCTAGCTGGAATCCTTTACAGACGTGACCCATTTCAGAGTGGGACGGCCCCGCATGAACCGCCAAACCCGGGAAGATCGTCGACAAGCTCCGCAAAGTCTTTTCTTAAGCAAACCTGGAGCTCAGCACGCTATTCAGCTCCGAGACGGAAAAATGCCGAGTCATCCGACGAGTTAAACTGAAATTCCAGATTGCCCTCGGCATTGATGGTTGTCTGTGGCGAGGTCATCGGGAAGGGCTGAAAACTACCGGGGAGCAGGGTGACGCTCTTCTCCACGCCGATGGTCAGAGTGAACTGCCCCGCTTCATCACCCTGAATTAGCGGCATATCCACATGCAAGGCCTGCACCTGGGCCGGCGTGTAGAGCCCTGCCACCTCTGCGTTGTCAAAAAGCGTGTTTACCAGGGCCGGCTGGCTGACCTGCCAGTCAAACCCCAACGCTGCGAACTGTACTTCTGCGGCATCGTTCAAGCCGTCCGAATCGGTGTCCATGGATCGCGACAGCACAGATCCCATCAATGCTATCTCGAAAGGGCTTTGTTCCCCGAGGGCATCACTGACGATCAGGAGTCTCGCGCTCCGTGGCCCGACACCCCCGATGGGCGGAGCAAGGGCAACGGAGAAGGTCTGTCTCTTATACACATCTGACGCTGCCGACGATCTACTCTGTGTAGAT
>CAJXVQ010000114.1 GCA_913060685.1 uncultured Verrucomicrobiales bacterium | reverse complement strand
AGCCTCGGTCTCGTGGGCTCGGAGATGTGTATAAGAGACAGGTTACCGGATTTCTCCCAATCACCGCCGGCCAGGTCGAGATTTGTGGCGTCTCCATGATCACCAATCCGCGTGGAGCGAAGGCCAAAATCGGCTATCTCCCGGAATCCGCCCCGCTATACAATGATATGACCGTTCAGAGTTTCCTCAAGTTCTGCGCCTCCATGCGCGGCCTTCGCGGCTCGGCCCGTCGTCTGGCCGTCGAAAAATCAATCGAAACCTGCTTCCTCGGAAATGTCGCCCGTCAATCCATTGGCACTCTTTCCAAAGGATACCGCCACCGCACCTGCCTGGCCCAATCGCTCCTTCACGATCCCGAAGTCCTCGTTCTCGACGAACCGACCGATGGGCTCGATCCCAACCAGAAGCTCGAAGTGCGAAAGCTCATCAAGAATCTCGGCAAGGAAAAGGCCATTCTCTTCTCGACCCACATTCTCGAAGAAGTTACCGCAGCCTGCACCCGCGCAGTCATCGTCGATCAAGGTGCCATCGTCGCCGACGGAACCCCACAGGAACTTGAAGCCCAGGGCGGAGGCTCCCTCTACGACCTCTTCCACAAGGTCACGACCTTCGAAACCCCTGCTGCCTAGTTTTAAACCCCACTTTCTCTCAGCATGAATGCCTTCACTATCTTCAAACGCGAATTAAGCAGCTACTTCACGCAGCCCACTGCTTACGCCATCGTGATCATCTTTGGGTTCCTCTCAATCCTCCTCACATTCACCATTGGAAACTTCTGGGGAATCGGCGACGCCAGCCTGCATGGCTCGTTCTTCCGCTACCACCCGCTCTTACTCATGATCCTGGTGCCTGCCGTCAGCATGCGTCAATGGGCCGATGAGCATTATACCGGCACCATTGAGCTCCTCGGAACCTTCCCGATCAAGCTCGGCAGCGCCATCATCGGAAAGTTCCTCGCCAGTGCCTTCGTCTGGGCTCTCGCCCTTCTTCTGACCTTCCCCATGATCTGGGCCGTCGTTTACCTCGGCGATCCCGACGGATGGACCATCTTCTCGGGCTATCTCGGAAGCTTCTTCGTCTGCCTGACCTTCCTGGCGATCACCACCCTGATCTCCGCGCTCACAAGGGATCAAGTCGTTGCCCTGATCGCCTCGGTGGCCGTCTGCTGCTTCCTCACCATCTGCGGTTGGGAGCCCGTCATTAACGAAGTCCGACGCTCCGGCACCGAATACGCACCACTTCTCGTCGAGACCTTCACAAGACTCGGCATCTACAGCCACTTTTTCGAAGCCACCCTGGGCAAAATCTCTTTCACGAGTCTCTTCTACTTTGCCGGCCTCATTTTTGTCAGCCTTTTCGGCACCAGCTTCATCCTGAACTCAAAACGTGCCTAAACCCTCTCTCATCCAACCTTCATCACGCAACAAACTATGAATGCATTGAAGCCCATCCTCATCGGTCTCGCCGGCGTTGGCATCCTCTTTTTCGGTCTCTCCTTTGGCCTCGAAGCTCTTGAACCAGCCCGTTGGTATTGTCTCATCCTCGCGATTGCCGTTATTTCTCTTCTACCCGCCAGCCGCCTCTTCCGGGGCGTTGTGGGAGTGGCCATCCTTGCCATCCTCGTTTTCTTCGCCACCCAGTTGCTCGAAAGCACTCTCGGGAACAAGAACATCGATCTCACCGAGGACAACCGCTACACCCTCACCGAAGGCACCCGCTCCATCCTCTCGGAACTCACCGAACCCGTCACCATCAACTACTACGTCACCCGTGATGTCGATGGCACCCCGGCTTCGTTCAAGCGCCACATTCCACGGGTCGATAGCTTCCTTCGCGAGATCAAGAACCTTGCCAAGAGCGATCTCATCACCCTGAACTTCATCGATCCCGAGCCCAATACCGATGAAGAAGACGCCGCTCTCCTCGATCAGGTCCAGCAAATCGACGTCACCCAGGATGACAAGATGATCTTTGGAGCCTCTATCAGCTCGCTCGAAAAGAAGACCGTCATTCCCGTCTTCGATCCCGCCCAGGAAACCCAGCTCGAGTTTCAAGTCATCAGCGCCATTGCCGAGGTCAGCACGCGCAATGCCCCGGTCGTGGGACTCATGTCAGCTCACGATCTCGCCGTGGGCGGCCAATCCAACCGCGGCTGGCTTTTTTACCAAACCTTGCAGCGGGGCTATGACGTTCTGGATCTCGGCATGATGCCCACCGCCACCCTCGATACGGTCTATGAAGGTCGCAAGTGGGGCGACTCACCCGGATACCTCGACCCCGAAAAAATCCCGGTCATTCTCGTCATTCACCCCGCCGGGATCACACCCGAGGCTGAGTTCGCACTCGACCAATACATCCTCCGTGGCGGCACCGTCATCGCCTGTGTCGACCCCATGTCAATGGTGGCCCAGCAGTCCGGGCGATCACAAATTCCCGGCATGCCCCCACAAGGAGGCACCCCGCCGTCCTCATCACTTCCGAAGCTTTTCGCGAAGCACAACGTCAAGTTCAGCAACTCCGAAGTCATTATCGACCGCGCCTTTGCCGCTCAAAACAACCCCACCATTCTTCTCCTCAATGAAGAAGCCATGACGGTGAAGGACGATATTTCACTTTCCTCCATCCAGAACCTCGCCTTCCTACTTAGTGGCAGCTTCAGTGGAGCCAATGGAAATCCCATGGGACCGGGTCTCGAAGTCAGCCACCTCGTTGAAACCTCTTACCAATACACCTTCATCGATGGCCAATCCCTGGCCTCTCCCCAAGGCGCCCAACAACTGCGTTTCGCCCTCGGCAGCCGTCGTGAAGGCGACCAAAAACAATCCTACGTCACCCTCCTCAGCGGAACCTTCCCCTCGGCGTTCCCTGATGGCGATCCTTCCGCCAAGGAAGAACAAGACCCAGGTGAAGGAGACACTCCGGAAAAGACAGAGGAACCGAAAGTCGCAGCTCTCGCCACCGGCACCGCTCGCGGCAACCTCTATCTGATTGCCGACTCGGACTTCCTCTACGATGGCCTCGCCTACCAGTTCCAGCGCTTTGGCAATAGCGGTTTCATGCAGCCCATCAGCGGAAACGGCCCCTTCCTGCTCAATGTCATCGATCAGGCCGTCGGCTCCAAATATCTTATCGGTGCCCGCGCCCGGACCCCGCTCTACCGCCAGTTCACGGTCCTGAAGGACAAGGAAGCAGAGCTTGAAAAAGTCTCCGGTGAAACGATTAAGGAATTCGAAGCAAAAGCCCAGGAGGCCGCTGCCGAAATGCAGAAGATCCGCTCGCAGATGACTCAGAATAACGCCGCCCAGCTTACCCCGGAGCTTCGCTCTCAAATTGCGGAGTATCGCAAGGCCGAAGTCGATGCCCGCAAGGCCATTCGCGAGGAGGAAAAATCTTATCAATCACAGATTGATGCTCTCAAAGCCGGAATCTTCTGGAAAACCCTTCTCCTTGTCCCCCTTGGAGTCATCATCGTCGGCCTCTGCGTCTACGCCTTCCGCAAAAGCCAAACCAACGCTCGATAATTCTCCCCTCATTATTTTAATCACGAACCAGTCACTGAAACCATGTCACGACTACAACTTCTGATTCTCTGGATCCTCGCCATTGCGACAGGCCTCTATTACTTTAAAAGTAAGGACGTCCCCGACTCCATCAACTCCAAGACCAAGCTCGAAATTGGCTCGGACCTTGTCTCCGGCAAGACCGTCGATACCATCGACGGCTTTAAGGTCAAAGCGGGCAAGGACACCGTCACCCTCAAAAAACAAGAGGGCGAATGGGTCGTCAGCGAACAAGACGACTTCCCCGCCAATCTTCAAACGATCTCGCGAGTTCTCGATGCCCTCCGGAACACCAAGGTTGCCCAGGGCGTCGTCGCCTCGGATGAATACTACGACCGCTTCAATCTCGACCCCGCCACGGAGGAAGAGAAAGAGCAACCTGACTCCATCACCTTGATGGCCGGCGGCAAGGAATCCGCGACCGTCTATCTCGGAAAAACGAGGGAAGCCACCGGCGGCAGCAGCGGCACCGCAGGTCGTTTCGTCAGCCTTTCAGACGATGACAGCGGCGTCTACATCGTGCAGGAAACCTTCGGCTTCCTAAGTGCCAATTCCGACAACTGGATCAGCAAGACCCTTACTCCACTTGAAGAAGGCGTCATCAAAATGGAGGTCGCAGCGCCCAATGACCCCACCTTCAAGCCTTGGACCATCTCTCGCAAGACAGTCTTGGACGATTTCCTCGTCGAAGGATTGACCGAAAAAGAGGAAACGAGAACCAACGAAACCGGCACTCTCAAAAATGTCTTTTCAAGCGTCTCCTTCGTCGAAATGCTCAATGAAGAGGAATACAAAACGCGCGCTGATGAAAAAGGCATTCGCACTCTGAAAGCCACCGACTCCGGCGGCTCAACCTTCCTTCTCACCATTATTCCCGAAAAGAAGGAGGAAAGCGCAGAACCTAAGAAGGACGATCCTGCCGCCCCAATGCCTTCGATCAACTACATCGTCACGATTAAAGTCCTTGCCGGCCCCACCAAGCCCGAACCTCCGGCTGCTGACGCCAGCGTCCAGGACAAGGCGGTCTACCAACAAAGGGTTGAAAACCTCGCTGATCTCGCTGCCAGCGTAAATCGCATGGGCAAAACTTATGGAGGTCGTTACTTCGTCGTCAACACAGCTGCCGTCGGCTCCCTGACCAAAAATCGCGGCGAATTCATCAAGCCCAAAACCGAAAAGAAAGAGCCGACCACCGTCAATACTCCTCCGGTTCGGGTTCCGGCTCCCGAAGGCACCAATCCTCCGACTCCGCGAATTCCAGGAACTCCCCCTCCGCCTCCAGGCATCGCCCGCCCCAAGGAAATTCCTTCAAAGAAGCCGAAAATCGAAGCGGTCACACCTCCGATCCAGGTTCCGCCAATTCCGGGATCTCAACGCAACCCGCCAAAAGCTCCAGCGGAAACCGGGAAACCGGCTGAGCCCGAGAAACCTGCCGATCAATAAGGGAGACTCTTCCCGATTATTTTCACCAAGCCGCCGGTCTACCCGACCTGCGGCTTTTATTAATGCACAAAACTTGCATTAAGCAGCTTGACTCCTTCCAACTTTATCGCACATTGATTGCATCTATGAAACTCCTGCTTTTTTTCGTCCTAAGTCTGGCTGCCCACGGACTCGATGTCGCGTCTCTCCACCCGCTCATTACTGATGCCGTCAGGCAAGTCGGTGGCGACCGTGTCAAAATCGTAGAGGTTGTGAAGCCCGGCATGAACGTTCACAAGTTCCAGCCCAAGGCCAGCGACATCAAAAGTATGGCGCGCGCCCGCCTCGTCTTCGCCTCCGGCAAAAACCTTGAACCCTATCTGAAGGGTCTCAAGGACAGCCTCCAGGCTCACCAGACCATCATTGAAGTCGGTAAATCCATTCCGTCTCAAAAAATCTCTGCAGAGGATGAAATCTACGCCTGCTGCCCCCATCACGCTGCCGGAGGAATCGATCCCCATTGGTGGCACAATGTCCGTAACATGGAGCGTGCCGTTCGCGTCATCGAGAAAGAGCTCATCAAAGCTGACCCCGCCGGCAAGGCAATCTACACCGCCAATTCCAAGGCCGCCCGCACCCGCCTCACCCAGCTTGATCGCTGGGTCAAAGGCCAGGTCGCAACCATCCCCCGTGGCAAACGACACCTCGTCACCGCTCACGCCGCCTTCGGCTACTTCTGCAAGGGATATGGATTCAAAGCGAGCTTTGTCCAGGGACTCAGCGCCCAGGGAGAAGTTTCCGCCACACAACTTGCCGATGCCATTGAGCAACTGCAGGTAGAACGAATCCCCATGGTCTTTCCCGAAAAATCCGCAAACCCCAAGATCCTCCAGCAGATCGCAAAGCAGACCGGTGCCAAAGTTGGCAAACCCCTCATCGCCGATGGTGCCACCAAAAGCTATCAGGCCATGATCAAGTCAAACGTGACCAACGTGGTTAACGGCCTCAAGTAGGAGAATGACCAGGTCGCCATTCACGGTCACGCTGATTGCCTTGGTTCCCCTGGCTGTTCTGGGGTGGCCGCTTGCCAGGGTCATCAATCAAAAGGCCTATGTCCCGATCGAAGTCGAAGAGGTCAATAGCGGACCTCTCGTCACCGCCGACCTATTGGTCCGCAGTGCCCATCCTTTCGAGTCGATCCAAGTCACCATTGGCGAAGCCAGTTGGACCTTCGCCCCCGACGAAGATATCAAAGAAATTCACTATCCGCGTGACGCCCGACTCATTCTTACTGTCACCGTTGATTGGCCGAAAGACACCCCGGAAACGGCCGTCCTTCTGACCCTCCAACCGGAAGGTCAAGGCGATCTCACCCGCACCTTATGGGGCTTGGACGAGGTCACGGCTGAAATCGAATTCACCTTGGAACCCGAAGCGTGAGCCACGAACATCACCAACTTAATCTCTCCGGAGTCGCTTACCACTACGGCGTAAAGGAGGCTCTCCGCGGCGTTGATTTTTCAGCCCACTGCGGCCAGCGCCTTGCCCTCCTCGGACCAAATGGTGCCGGGAAAAGCACCCTCATCCGGCTCCTCGCCGGGCTTCTCAAACAACAAACCGGGACCATCCAATGGCGTGAAAATTCCATTACCAAGGCGCGCCGTGAAATCGCCTACCTTCCCCAGGTCGATCGTCACCAGCGCCACTTCCCGATCCGCGTGCGCGACGTCGTTGCAATGGGTCGCTTCCCCCACCTCGGCAACCTCAAGCGCTTTGGTAAAGTTGATCACGCCAAAACCGAAGAAGCCATCGCCACCATGAATCTCGGCAACATTGCCAATCGCCAGATCGACCAACTCTCCGGCGGTCAGCAACAGCGGACTTTCATCGCCCGGGCCCTCGCCCAGGA
The DNA here is from genome assembly GCA_913060685.1 of uncultured Verrucomicrobiales bacterium. Lineage (GTDB taxonomy): Bacteria > Verrucomicrobiota > Verrucomicrobiia > Verrucomicrobiales > Akkermansiaceae > SW10. The sequence continues at coordinate 7,671 of CAJXVQ010000114.1, read as the reverse complement.
AGCCCACGTCCTCCTTCTCGATGAACCCTTCAACGGACTCGATATCGAGAGCCGGTGCCACCTCTCAGACTCCCTCATCGATCTCACCAACAGCGGCCACCTCATCATCGCTTCACATCACCAGCTCGAAAGCGTGACCCAGATTTTCACCCACGCTCTCGTCCTCGACCAAAAGCAGGTCGCCTTTGGGAAAGCCACCGAAGTCATGGAAAGCGACGCGGTCAAGCAAACCCTTCATTCCTGCCACCCCCACGCGCATGACCGAGCTCTTTGAATTTCCCCTCTATCAGCGGGCCATTCTTGCCACGCTCATCATCGGCTTTGTCAATGGCTACACCAGTGCCTTCGTTCTCCTTCACCGGAGTCCGCTCAAGCTCACCGCTCTGAGCCACAGCCTTCTCCCGGGCGTCGCCATCTCGGCTTGGATTTTCAGCCTCGGAGTGCTCAGCGCCTTCTTCGGAGCAGTCATCGCAGCCATCATTATCGGCGTCCTCACCGTCCTCCTTTCCCGCATCACAAAAATCAGCGATGACACCGTTCTCGCGGTGCTCTACACTGGAGCCTTCGCCGTCGGCATCATGGTCCTTCAGCTTATCGGTTCCTATCAAGACCTCGAAGCCTGGCTTCTCGGAAATATTCTCGGCCTCTCCGACCTCGATCTTTGGATGAGTTTCGGGGTCGGTATTATCGCCGTCACCATGCTCTCCCTTTTCCGCCGCGCTGTCGTCATCAATCTCTACGACCCCGAAGTCGCGGCCAGCCTGGGAATCCGGACCCGCCTGCTCGACTACGCCTCCTTCGCGATCCTCATCCTTGTTTTGGTGACCACACTTCAAGCGGTCGGCTGCATCCTTGCCATCGGCATGATCGTCACCCCCGCCGCCATCGTGCGCCCCTATGTCTCCACTCCCGAGACCCTCTTCCCCATAAGCGCACTCGTCGGAGCACTCGGCTCAACCCTCGGGCTGATGCTGAGCATTACCTTGGGCCAACCTGCCGGAGCCAGCATCGCCGCAACTCTCGCCGGACTCTTCATCCTGTCCGTGGTCTTTCGCACGGTCCTCCCGAAGTAGCCTCTACTCAGTCAGTTCCTGCACCAATTGGGTCCGTAATTTCACCGGACCACTTTTTCCTTCAACGGCCTTAATCGCCGCCGAAACCTTCTCCAGGGTCATCTTATCCAAGGGGCTCGAACTCTCCACCGTCACTTCAAATCCGCCCCCCCGCATCTCGTGTGCCGACACCAACGTGACGCCCTCCGGCAAGTCCCGTTGAATTGCGTCTTCAAGCTGCTCACTCGTCGACAGACGCGACAACAAGACCGAGGTCAAGGGCACCGCCAGCCCGAGACAGACCAAAACCAAAACGATCAAACTCCGCCGTCCCCACGCTCCCGCCTTATGATTCCCGGAAATCCCCGCGAGCATAAAGTTCAAGCCCGCCCCCAAAACAATCGCAACGATGTTCGTTCCAAAAAGTAGGGCCGCCCCCAAAGCGATTCCGGTCCTTCCCATCGCCAAAGCGATTCCCACGGTCGCAATCGGAGGAACCAAGGCCGCCGCAATCGCCACTCCCGCCAAAGCCCCGCTCAACTTCGGCCGCGCGATGCAATACGACGCCGCAATCCCGGACACAAAAGCAATCCCCAGATCGAGCGAGTTCGGCTCTCCACGCATGCGCAACTGCTCGGTCATCCCAAGATCCAGGGCTCTTGCCAAAAATCCCATCGCCACACTCAGCGCAAAGGCGAAGCAAAATCCCCGACCGACCGCGCCCATCGCCTGGCGACCCAGCGGCCAGTTGCCCTGCACCAGGGAAAGCCCCGTTCCAATCAAAGGCATCATCAAAGGAGCCACCAACATCGCCCCGATCACCACCGCTCCCGAGTTGACCAACAAGCCCATTCCCGCAATCGCCGTCGCCAAAACCATCAATGCCGCAAAATCAAAATTCCACCGCGACTTCGATTCAACCTCATCAAAAAGCGCCAATCTCTCGTTCCGGTTGAGCTGTGGAATATTGACATGAATCAATCGCCCCACCATCTCTCGAAAACGGTGGCCCTTGCTCCGCTCCGCCCGGATCACTCCCACGGTCAAACCCTGATCACCACTCAAGAGTCGCTCCGGCAAGGTTCCGAAAAGCTTCCGGCGCAGTGTCCCGCGATCACTCGCACCCACCAAAAGCATCCCGTAAGGCTCCCCACTCATTTCCTGACTCAAAGCGGCCCCAAGATCATCCCCAAGCGACACTCGTGTCAGGACATTCTCCGGACTCAAACCAGCTCTCTTGATCACGGTCTCAAGATGCTTGTGTCCTAATTCCTCCGAAAGCTCATCAGCTTCGGGCCGCATCTGGAACGCCACCGTTCCGTCATCTGAAAGCGCCTTCGCAAGCTTCAAAGCCCGATGACTATGCGGCCCGCCCGCACAGGGCACGAGAATGCGTTGCCCGGAATTCGCCAACTCTGCACTCACTCGAACCGCCAAAACCTGACAGGCTGCCCCCTCAAAAACATCACTCGAAAACCGGGCGCTTTGATCTTCGCACTTCGTCCCGGCTTGTTTGCCGACAATCAACAAGCTTGGCCATTCCTGCTTCGCCGCATCCAGCACCTTCCGCTTCCGACTCACTCCACTCAAATCTCGAACGGCATCGACCGCCACGCCCTCCAATCCCTTTAACCATTCTTCCTCAACCTTCCCGGAATCGGCCACCCACAGCTCCAGAGGCTCTTGCAGCGCACCGGCCACCCGCAACCCAAAAGCCTTCATTGCCGAAGACTCCTCCACACACCGAATAATCACACATACCGACATCAGCTTTTTCCAAATTTCCGATCAAGTTCCTGAAACGAAATCTGCACCAGCGTTGGCCGACCCGCCGGATCGCAGTAAGGCAAATCGCACGCAAAAAGTTCATCTAACAAGCCTGGTAAAGTCGGAACACTCCAAGCACTCCGCCAGGCACCCACCGTCGCCACCTTCGCTGCAAATCCCTCGAAGGCGAGACGCCGCACCCGTGACCCTCCATCCCGATCGATTACCAAGTCCACCAAATCCACCAAGGATTTCTTAACATCTTGTCCATTCAAAAAAGCGGGAGCCGCGGCAATCGTAATGGTCAGCCCCCCGAAGGAATCCAAAGTAAATCCCGCCTGATCAAAGTGCTCCCGATGCCTCATCAACAAATCGACATCGCGCGCATCCAGCTCCAGTAAAACCGGCACCAACAAGCCCTGCGAATCGACCTTCTCATCCCCCTCCAACAACCGTTCATAAAAGATCCGCTCCCGGGCCGCCTTCGGCTCAAGGAGAACCAATCCCTCCGCACCCTCGATCAGCGCATAGCGATCCGACAAGGCACCCACGATCCGAAAATCCGGCTTCGTCGCCTTGGTCACCGCTTCCTCTTCAACTTCTAATTCCTTCTGCTCCTCATGCCGCCAAACCGGCTCCCTCGGCTTCGCCTCAGACGAAACTTCTTCGCGCGCCCTCACCACTTGCTGGGCCCCATCGACAACTTCCACCTGAACCTTCGGGTGCTCGGTCACCGGCGTCGACGGACTCATAAACGGAACAACTACCGAAGGCGTCGGTCGCAATGCTCCCTCCACCGCATCCATGATCGCAATGCGAACCTGAGCCGGTTCCGCAAATCTCACCTCCCGTTTGGCGGGATGGACATTCACGTCCACCAAGGCCGGATCCATCGAGATCCAAAGCCAAGCAGCAGGTTGCAGCCCCTCCTGCAAGCCGCCCTTGAAAGCCTCCTTCAAGGCTCGCGAAATCGTGAGATCTTCAACCGGACGACCATTCAAAAACACATATTGATGCTTCCGCCCCCGCCTCGCAAACGATGCCGGTAAAATCGCACCCTCAATCACCATCCCGCGCCGTTCATGCCGTGGTATTTCGATCAACTCCTTACCCGACTCCCCTCCGCTCATCGACTCGATCCGCACCCGTCGATCCGAAGTTGCCGGCAAATCCAAAGTGACCCGCCCATCCTTCCGCATCACCCAGCCAATTCCCGGAGTGCAAAGCGCGTGCAATCGAATCTGATGATCAATATGCGCCGCCTCCGTCGATTCTGCCTTTAAAAACTTCTTACGAGCCGGGACATTATAAAATAAATCCCGTACTTCGATACTCGTCCCGACCGGACACCCCACCGCCCGCGGCTCTTCCGGAGCTCCGCCATTCACCTTCACCTCGGTGCCCTCGACCGATTCAGCCTCCCGACTCAGCATCGTAAAGCGCGAAACACTCGCGATACTCGGCAGAGCCTCCCCCCGAAAACCCAAAGTCGCGATCCCATTCAAATCGTCTGAAGTGCGCAGCTTGCTCGTGGCATGCCGTTCCAGTGATCTCATCGCATCCGCCGGACTCATCCCGCAGCCATCGTCCCTTACCCGCAACATCGCCACTCCTCCGCGTTGAATCTCCACCTCAATCTTCCGGGCCCCCGCATCAATGGCATTCTCCACCAGCTCTTTAATGACACTCGACGGGCGCTCAATCACCTCCCCGGCCGCCACCTGGCTGGCCAGAGTCTCGGACATCACTTCCACCGTCGGCATACCGGGACTCTAACCACTCCAAGGCCAAGGTCATCCCCAAAAAGAAGACGATTTTCAAAAGACAACTTCGGAGAAAGTATTTCCATGGAAAAACTGAGGAGACAAAATCTCGGTCTCAGGTAGTGTTTTCCTCATGATGAAAGAAATCCCCCGATTCTTTCCCGCGCTCATTTGGCTCGCCGCCTCTCCGTGCGGCTATTGCGCAACGATGACCGAAAGCATCTTTGAAATCTTGGAGGCCAAAGAATCCGAACTCGAATCCCTTTGGAAGCGCCATCGAGAGCACTCCGAATTTTCCTTCCTCGTGCTGGATCGATGGGCCGAGATCTCTCCCGAGGACCTCCTCAAGCAAGATTTGACGAGAGAGGAAACCGAGACCGCCTGGCAACTGTGGGGCCGACACGATGGCAAGGGTGCTTTGAAGCACCTGAATAGCAGACCAGACCGCTATCAAGAGGCCATCAGCTCGATCTTGAAAGGCTACGGCGAATCTCGACCAAGGGAAGTGCTCTCGTTGACCAAAGATTACGAAGAGATCTTAGACAACGACTTCGTTCGCTCTGGAATGATTCGTGGATTCTCTCTTCAGTCACCCATCGCCGCAATTGATACGATGCGTAACTACTCGTCCGTATTATGGAAACAACCCGATATCGTCAGTCACGAATCCACAGCCGCTCGCACCGCGATCTGGCGGTGGCTGAATTTTGAATCAGAACACGCCTTGAATTACCTGGTGGAAGATGAGGATCCCCCTCTCAACCCCGAATTCGTGGCGATCCTAGCGTCCAAGATCCCAGAAAAGGTCGAACAAGCCTTCAACGATTTTCCGACAGGGCTTAAAAAAGTAGCCTTTGAGAAAGGGCTGCTTCTTGCAAAAGAGGGCAGTGAGACTCTTTCATTTGTGAACGCGATGGCTTCTCCTCTGGAGATCAATTCCAGTCACACATTTAAAAATCTGGTAAAAAGGGCCAACGAAACTCCGCCCGAATCATTCACAGAATGGCTCGTAGATGCCAAGGTCGAACATCTTGATCCGGCCTACGCCACCCTCCTCAGAGCAATCGCCAAAGAACGCTGGACTGCGACCGACCCACTTGGTCTTGTTCGTTTTCAAGTATCGAATGGCGACTGCGAATTCGCCAATATCTTGAGCGCCTGCCTGGAGAAAGATCACGAAGGGGCGATTCAATTTGTCGAAAGTCTCGGCAAACCTGGTTCCTACATTCGCCACCTTGGACGAAGACAGCTCATCGAAGCAATCGGGAGAACAAATGTCCCGGAGGCGTTGAAGCGATATCAACGCTACGCCGCCAAAGATGGATTAGGCGATCAACGCTACGAAATGGTCTTTCTGGAAATGGCGGGAAAGGATCGTGAAACTTTCCTGGAATTCGCACTCAAACACGAATCGGAAAAACACACGCTCATGGTCATTCTGGCCGGAGCCTGGTTGCCGAAGGATCCAGACTGGACAATCAAGACGCTCGAATCCCATGACATCAATCCTTTCAAAGGAGAGACAAGTCTGCGTCACAATCCTTTCAATAGAAATAAAAGGATCTACATCCATAATTTAAGCGGTGCAAAATGGAATCCCTCTTTGTTCGAGGCGTTTGACTCGATCCCTGAAAGTTGGAGGACCTCCTTAATCGACTCTCGCCTTATCTACCTTGGAGCCGAAATTCTTTGGTTGAGAACAAAGGCACACCCTGTCCTCAGCGAAGCAGAGCTCGAATCAATCCACCGGACAATTGCGAACAATGGACAGTGGATGTCCAGAGACGACCAAAACGATGTGAAATCGATCATCGCAGAGGCCACTTGGCTCAATGATCGCATCAAAGGTGAACTCGCGACGTGGATTGTTATTCGAGACTCACGAGGGCTCGAGAAGTTAAAACCTTGGATTGATCAGCTTCCTCCCGCCATCCGTCAAAAACCGCTCGAGACCTATGAATACTTTGACGACGATCAAAAGAGAGCACGCGAAAAGGCGGCTCAAAAAGATCTTCCAGTTCCTGTCATCAAACACACGGAAGAACTCCTCGGAAAGCTTTTGAAAAGCTATGATCGCGGAATAAAGTTATCCATCAACGAGTGGACCGAACCTGAAATCAAGGAATTTCACTCGCAAGTCAAAGACCTCACCAAGGAACAAATCCTCGTCCTTTCCACAAAAATCGATTTTGAACAACTTCCCTGGAGAGTCCGCGCATCGCTTATTCCCAAGTGCTTTGAAAACGAACAATCACATCGAAATCCCGTTCTACTTCACCTCACTCGAGCCACCGCAAAAGATTTCGCCACCTACGACCCGGCAAAGGCTGCCACCTGGGCAAATTCGATTCCATCACCGCGCCCCCGGGATCTCGCCTTCGGTGATATTCTGGATATTTGGAAAAGTTACGATAAAGAGGAGGCTCTCCAGTGGGTCGCCAGGCTGCCAACAGCTACGAAAGAGAGACTGGGTTACTGAGGGACTCCGCAGGATGCCAGGTCTGGGCCTCAAAGCCACTTCTCCCGCCTTTACCTCGCCAAGTCTGCAGACTAGTTTTCCGTCGTGACGTCACGCACAGGGATTCTTTTGCTGGTTTCCGGGCCCTCGGGCTCGGGAAAAACAACACTTTGCCGTCGCCTCTCCGATGAAAAAGAGGCTCATTATTCGATTTCCTGCACCACCCGGCCGGCACGCGCGGGCGAGGTCAATGGACGGGACTACCACTTCCTCACCAAGGAAGACTTCTCGGCCCGAATCAAAGCAGGCGAGTTTCTCGAGCATGCCGAAGTTCATGAGAATTTCTACGGCACTCTCAAATCCGAAGTTCTCGATCACATCTCGGTCGGGACCGACGTCGTCATGGACATTGATGTCCAGGGTGCGGCCCAGGTCCGTGCTTGTGATGACCCACAGATCCAAACCGCTCTCATTGACCTCTTTGTCATGCCTCCGAGCGAGGAAGAACTGCTCGCCCGCCTCACCGGACGCGGCACCGACGCCGAGGAGGTCATCGCTCTCCGCATGAAAAACGCCCTCGAGGAAATGGAGCATTGGCCGGAATCTGTCTCTTATACACATCTGACGCTGC
>CAJXVQ010000113.1 GCA_913060685.1 uncultured Verrucomicrobiales bacterium | reverse complement strand
TCAGATTTTCAAATTCCCGAGCCACCGTTAAATCCGGATCGGTGATCGATCCGGGTTAGCTGTCCTGACCATACCACCCGAGAAAGCTAAGAGCCAAACCCTAAAGGCTAATCGCTATCGTTGCGGCACTGAGGCTTCGAGAACAGTCGCTCCGCTCTCTTCACTCATCACAAGGATGCTGAAGTTACGAACCTTACCGAGATTGCTCGTGCTCACACTGGCGTAGTCAAACTTCCCTCTCAGGTCGGTGTAACCATCCTTGAAGAATTTAATTCCGTTTTCGGTGTCGGCATAAACCTTCACATAGACCTTGGAGAGCGGCTTGCCGGTCTTGCTATGACGGACGGTCAACATTCCCATCGTTTCACTCACGCTTGCTTTGAGCTCATTGGCATAGACCGCCTTTGAGGCTTTCTTGCCTCCGCCGAGAATCTCGATGATCACGTTACTGGCACGATATCTTTCAGGAAGGTCGAAGGTCTTGACTCCCTTGCCCTTCGCCAGCTTCATCGTTGTCGATTGATTGGGCTGAATGATTGCAAAACGCGAAGTTCCACTGGAGACAAAAGGATTGGTGCTAAAGAGAAACTCCAAATCCATCTCGTAGTAGTTCACCGTGACCTCTGTCACATTCTGATAATCGAGCGTGGCTTTGACGCCTTTAACACCGAGATCAAGAGTTGGCTCACGTGAAGCCGCAAGTTGTTGCTCCTGCTCACGATTCCCCTCTTCGATGACCTCGGGGGCGGCCCCTTCAATCTCTTTGATCTGGGCACTCAAATCAGCAAAGCGATCCCGCCAGCGATCAACCGCATACTTTTCGTACTTCGCCGCAAGCTGTTTGGCCTTGGCGAGGTCTTCCTGGTAGAAAGCGGAGTAGGCCTGAAAGTAGTCATACTGCATCCTGGTATCGAGTTGACCCGGTTTCACCTGCTTAAGATGCGCGAGCGCTTCGGAAACCCGATCCTGAAGGAAGAGGTAGTAGGTCACGCTGAGACGATCGATCTCATCAAGGCTCTTCCGCTGACTGAGACTGTGAAGGAAATTGAGATACTGCCCACGAATCACGGGATTCAAGATCCGGTTTTCACCTCCAAGGGCGTGAGCCCGATTGTTGATCAAAGGCTTGTATTCGAGGTGTTCATAACGACGACGATTGATCGGATCAACGGTGACCAACTCGCAGTCGAGCGCCACCCCACATTGGTCGAGGAATCCCTCCTGCATCAACAAAAGCTGCCCAATGGCATCCTTGTCATTGTGAGCCACCGCGTAGCCTTGCAAGGTCGCATGATAGATTCCGCGCATCTTCAGGATGACAAGAGCCTTGCCAAAGAAGTCAGCACTTCCACGACAGCGCCAAGCAATCTTGGTGAGCTCAACGGCGTGAAGATTTCCGGTTTCCAGATACTTCAAAACAACGTCTTCTTCTCCCCACTGGCTCATCCAGTCCCATGAGGTCTGATCGACAGTCGTGGGTTCATCGACTACTTTGAAAATAAGGGTGTCAGCATGAGCGACCACTTCCCCGGCCCGGGATAGATGAGCCGGATACACCGGATAATCGCCGGATGCCGGAAAGTAGAAAGCAATCTCAAGCCGCTGGGTCGCATATGGTTGAAGCTCCACCGGTTTGGTCGAAGTGGAGCGCTGTCCCAAAACGGCAATCGCGCCCTTGGGGAGTTGGGTCAGGATATCAAGCCGCTGACTCGAACTGGTGGGATTGGTCACCACGACTTGAGCGCCGTAAACAACTCCGCGAACAAATTCATCAGTGATGAATTTGTCGACCTTCCGACCATTCTCCATGCGGAAGCGATCGTTCAACTGGAAGTAGCTTTGGCTCACCAAAAGAGGTGGACGCTTCGCGGCCATTCCGGCCTCTCTGACTTCGCGATGGAAGAAAAGAGCGTTCCCACCAGCGGTGAAATCAAGGGTTCCCTTCTCAATTTTGTCCTTATGCTCGGGCGCGGCAAAGGGAAGGTCGAGGAAGGCGAGAGCCAACATCATCTCCGCAAAGTTACCAGTCACTTCGCCAAGATGACGGGATCCAAATCCGGGCTTGAGCCCATGACTCGCAAGATCGAGCCAAAATCTATTTTCGTCAATCAAGCTGTAGTTGTGCTCGTTCGGACGAAGGTGATAGTAGTTGTTCTCGGCCCATTCCTTCGTTGGATCGAGTGCCCGATAGAGTTGGCTGACTCGCTCGGCCAAGTCGGCATCTCCATCGAAAAAAGCATCGACCGGAGCACCGGCTCTCGCCTCAGCCACTTCTTCTTCCAGATCAGCCAATTCCTCAAGCTGACGACTCACCATCTTCTTCGCTCTATCTTTGGCCCCACCGACTGACAAATTCTGGCCAGCACTAAACAAAGCTCCTAATGAGAGACTTCTATTGGCCTTTTTTTCATCCATGACAATGCCATCAGCCACCTCCAGCGTCTTCCCGGCATAACCGGTCCCGAAGGCTCCACCACTGACGGCAGTTCTAAACCAAAGGCTCGCTTGGTCCAAATCAGGTTTCCGAAGAGCGAGACGGTTACGGAGGTCGAGCGAGAGGGCCGCGAGACGCTTCCCATCTTTTTGGGAGAGTAAAATTCTCTCAACGACATTCAGGCGGGCATAGTGATAAGCCTCCAGATATTTGCCGAGAGGACGGCCGAGCAGGTAGTCGTCCATGAAAGTCTGATCCTTCTTGTTCGCCAGGTGCGGGAGAACAACCTCCTTGAAGAACCCGGGATCCTTACGTGAAAGGAAGAAGCTCAATTCGTGGCAGGCAAACTCCGAATACTTGGCCCGTTTCTCATCATCTTTCATCTCCGACCACTTTGTGATGAAGGAAAACTCACGAAGAGTAGGGTCATTTTTCAAGGTCAGGAAGTAGCGATAGACGGAACCCAAATGATCGTAGACTTCAAACTGTGAATTGAGAAGATCGGGGATTTTAAGGGTATCGCCTTTTTTGAGGATACTGACCTGCTCCTGCTCCGTGAAATGTCGTTTTGGATCGAGAGCATTTCCCATGAGACGAAGGTCACGAATACCCGTCTTGCGATCAGGAAGCGAGACGCTGCGATAAGTTGCTCCCTCAGGATCTACGAGGAGGACGTGGATGTGTTGACGATCTCCAAAGGCGTCCAGATTAATACTCACTTTCCCGTTCTTATCTGGAACGAGGTTCGCGATGAGCACGGAACCACGTGCCAGAAACTCGTAGGAATGACTTCCAATCTCAGTCTTTTTCTTACCGCCTCGAGCCGAACTGCTCTTTCTGAGCATCGCCGGGGCCGCTGGCGCAGTCGGTTTGCGGGAAAACTTGTCACCAGCTTTCAGCACTTCTTCGCCAGAACTGGTGTCACGAACCGCCCAGGGATTAAGCAGGAGCTCTGGACGGGTGAGCATATTACCCGGAAACTTGTCGGCATATCGGCGCTCGAGAATGTAGCGGAGTTCGTCTCCCAGATTCCGACCGCTGATATACAGACTGGGAAGATGGCGGGCCCGACCTGTTCTCAAGCCAGCTCGCTGCGATCCGCCCATCGCAAGAAAGGGATCATTGCCGGGAAGGAAGCGGGTCCCCATGACATGAATCCGGGTCAGAGGGTCCGCTCCGGCAACCTCAATTTCGAGGGTTTTGGCATTCGCTTTAACTTGATGCAAATGGGATGGCTGACGCACGGGAAGCTCAAGCATCCGGGCTTCACCAAAGACGTAGCCCTGGGACACCTCCCCACCTCCGACGAGAACTTCAAGGGTTCGCCCTTCACCCTTAAGAAACAGGCGGTAGTCACCAGCGGGAAGCTTTGCGGTGAGGTAGCCCTTGACCAACTTCAAGCGCGAAAATTCATCGGCAAGGAATCCACCATTCTCGTAGGAGAAAAATGCAAGCTCTTTTCGATTCATGCTTCCGACAAAAGGAACCTTGAGATCCTGATCCGCGACCAAGGTAATACGGTCACTTTGGTCGCGGCGGTCATTTTTCAAATTCCACTGTCGCGATGTCCCCTCGGGAGTGCTCACACTGATCTGCGAGAGATCAGCAAGCAGGCCCAAATCAATCGAGCCCCTTGCGGTGGTCTTCAAGGTGACACTTCGCTGGTTCGTAAAGTGGCGATGATGAAGGGTGACGTTCAGATTGTGTCCGGCCAATGGTTCCCCATTCCGTCCGAAAAACTCGACGCGATAACGATCATTGATTTTGCTTAGGAAAAGATCGCCAACGCGGTTGGAACGGAGGGTTTCGTTCACTTTAAAGGAACGAGACGATGTGAGTTCAACTTCCTTACCTCCCTGACTGGCAATCTTCACCTTGACCCGAAGGGTCGCGGTAAGATTCGTGAGACGGTCTGGCACCCGGAATTCGTGGGTGAGTTCCCGATCACTTGTGAGTTTGAGGTTCGATACGCTCATACTTGCAGGGAGATTATCAAGGTTGGCGGAACTCAGTTCCAGGGAAGCGCTTTCGATCCGTCCGAGTGAGATCGTTTGGCCGGCAACTGTGAGGGTCGGTCGGACAATGAGCTTGGCCTTTCCTCCGGTGCGAAGGGATTCCTGATCGAGATACATCCCCGCATTCAGCTCGAATTTCTCGGCAGGCTGAACGAGCTTGGCAATCGTCGCGAAACCGTTCGGGTCCTGGATGACGATCGAACGAATCCCCGGATTATTCGAGAACGGCAGAATTGTCTGTCCGTCTTTGTCACATTGATACTGCTTCCGTCCAAGCCACAGCGCAGCGTTCTTAAGAGGTTGATTCTTCTCGTCCAATACCGTCACGAGTTCGCCCACTGTTGTGGTTTTGTTGAGGATACCCAGAGCCCCTTTGCGGACAACCGCCCGACTGCTCTTACCTGCGCCGATAAACTCGACAACCCAGAGGCCCCGCCGATTCGGGATGGCGGGGATCTTAAACTCCCGGGCCACTCGAAGTTGAGGCGCTTCGTCATACTCGTGGACTTCCCGGAAATTAGCGACGAGTCCATCGAGGTCGATGTCGGTGCTAACCTCACCACCCAGACTACGATAGTAATTCAGGGTATTGATCTCGAAGACCTTCACGATCAACTTGGGCACATTCTTCAAGTGCATCTTCAAGGAGACCTCGTCGTTGAGTTGGTAAATCTCCTGGCTGGTGGAATCGAATTCGATATCGACCCGATCCTTCAAGGCTTGAAACTCCGAGGGTGATAAGAGCGAGGCCCAATCGGAGGGTTTCCCCATCCCATGAGTAATTTTGGCTTCCGCGAAGACGCGGCGCAGCCAGGTATCGCGAAGGTAAGGCGCGAATTCAGAAGAACTACGATCGTCCTTCAAAAACTTTAGAAGGTAGCTTTTGACAAGCTCCTCATCTCCCCCGCGAGCCGGGGGGAGAGTCGTAATGCCGCTAAAGTCCCGCCCAAGCTCCGCCGGGTAGCGCCAAGCGGCAGGTTCGCTCTCCCGCCATTTCGGATTGAGATAACTGACCTTCCTTGGAAGCGCGAGATACGCTAAAAACCGCTTCTCATTTTCCTTACCCTGAGCCCTATCGTGAACGAGCCGTTGGTAAAGAATATGGACCTTAAGAGAATTGAAAGACGCGGGAAGAGTGGCGATGAATTTTGAAGCTCTTTCCAGATAGGCTTCCCGGACTTCGGGCGAAGATGCGAGATTAACATCGGCTCCCGGAAGGAGGCGAATCAGATACGTTTCGACGAAGTTCTTCACATTGATGAGTTCTTTTCTGGCGGCCAGAAGTTGCTCGAGTTGCAGCTTGGTGAGTGCACGGTGGATCGCAAACTCGCCAAAACCTTTGCTCTCCTTCGTCTTCAAATCGTCGAGGATGATCTCGACAAGTCCGGGGAGGTCCGGAGTTGTGGCACGGGAGAGAAGATCGCGCCGCTCGGTGACGGTTAGCTTTGGCTTCGATTCCAGAAATTCAAAGAACCCGGATTGATTCAGGTTCTGAAGCGCGCTTGAACGACCGAGAGCATCTTTTAAGAACGTTTCCCACGAGACTTGGGCCGGGTCCAATACGCTGGGATGATTCGCCTCACGGGCTTTGCCTTCCTGCTGGTGACTCAATTGCAGGTCGAGTTCCTTCTTCAGATAGTCCAGGGTCGCCTGTGGGTCATTCGAATACTTAAGAAGGGCTTCCCGGTTTTCGATTTTCTTTCGAGCGGACGAATTTTGGAAACGATTTTTCCATTCGACAAGAATCCGATTCAGCTCTTTCAGGTCCCTCTCATTCTGAAAGTGCAAGGCGTGGAAATAGTAGTAATCCTCTGTTCCGGGGATGAGGAGCTTCAATGCTTCCTTGCGATCCTCGGCCAGCGCAAAGTCCTCAACGAAGCCCACGTTCTGTTGGGCCAGGAGGCTGGACTGGGCAAAAAGGATTCCGCCAAAGGCAGCAATCCAGCGACGGCAGTGATGTGTCATCTTCATGAGTGATAAATATTCGAAGCCATTGAGGGCTACCGCAGCATGCGGAGGACGACTCAAAAGCGGTTTCCTTACGGTTAGGAAACGCCAGCTGCCGGTTTCTTGGAAGAAAATCTCATTTTATACGAATTTGCGCCTCTGCCGGGCAATTCGATCAAGAATGCTCCCGTTGCTAATTTTCGGCCAAGAATAACGACGATCCCAGGAGATTCACATAGCGCAATCATTGGACCTTCCGCGAGGTAAGCATGACGAAACCCGGGACCTCACTTGCGGTAGTGACCATGGCTTCAGGATTTGAGACCAAGATATAAGGGCTCGAGATCGTCGCCTGGGTCCTGAGGAGATCAATTCCGTGGGAGGTCAACCTTTGGCGATGGAGCCTCGGGCGTAGCTGGTGGCCGATTCCCCCGGAAAACGTCGTGCACACCTCGCGGAGAGCCTAAAAAAAGCGATGAATCGTGGAGGTGGCAAGCCAGACCCAGAAAGCAAACAAACCCACTTTAAACACCTGATTCTCTCCGTCGACTGTCTTCAGGAAAATCGCACGGGCCATTGCAAGCTGCATACTGACAGAGAGCTCAGACCAACACCTCCGTGACAACCTTGCCGTGGACATCGGTGAGCCGGAAGTCGCGGCCCTGGCTGCGGAAGGTGAGGCGTTTGTGATCGATGCCCAGTTGATGGAGAATGGTGGCGTGGAGGTCATGGACGTGAACCTTGTTCTCAGTGGCATGGTAGCCAAACTCGTCGGTCGCGCCGTAGGTCAGGCCGGGCTTCATCCCGCCGCCGGCCATCCACATCGTGAATCCGTGCGGATGGTGGTCGCGCCCCCAGGTCTTGCCCATGACCTGGGCGACGGGGGTGCGGCCAAACTCGCCTCCCCAGACGACGAGAGTGTCCTCGAGCAGCCCGCGCTGTTTGAGGTCGGCAATCAGGGCCGCAACCGGCCGATCTCCAGCCGAGCACTGTCGTTTGTGTTCGCGATCAATGTCGGTGTGTGAATCCCAGCCCCGGTCATAAAGTTGGACGAAGCGCACGCCACGCTCAACCAAGCGCCGCGCCATCAGACAGTTGCGGGCGAAGGAGGGTTTGACCCGATCGGCCCCGTAAAGTTCCATCGTCTTTTCCGACTCCTTGTTCAGATCGGCGAGCTGCGGAACACTGGCTTGCATGCGAAAGGCCAACTCGTAGGAAGCGATGCGGTTGGCAATTTCGGGGTCGCCAAGGGTGTCGTGCTGGCGGTTGTTCATCCACCGGATCAGGTCCAGTTCGCGACGCCGATCCTTGTTGGTGACGTTCTTCGGATTCTCGAGATGGAGTACCGGAGCACCGCTGTTACGGAAAGGCACGCCGGCGTGGCGGGAATCGAGGAAGCCGTTGCCCCAAAAACTTTGCAGAAGCGGCTGACCGTCACTAACCCCGGAGGTTAGGACGGTGTAGGCGGGCAGATCCTCGTTGTCCGATCCAAGGCCGTAGGACATCCAGGAACCAAGAGTGGGCCGATCTCCCAGCAAGGTCCCGCAGTTCATGAAATTCACCCCGGGGTCGTGGACGTTGGTGTCGGTGTGCATCGAGCGGATCACCGTTAATTCGTCCGCGACCTTGGAGAGGTGTGGCAGTAGTTCAGAAATGACAGTGCCGGATTGTCCATGCGGACGAAAGGAATAGGGCGAGCCCTTGAGCTTCGGCTTGCCGCGGATCAGGGCAAACTGCTGGTGGTCTTTTAACAGCGCCTGCGGAATGGCTTTGCCGTCAAGTTCATTGAGCTTCGGCTTGGGATCAAAGAGATCAATGTGTGACGGCCCGCCGGCCATGAAGAGAAAAATGACGCGCTTCGCTTTCGCGGCGTGATGCAGCCCCGGCAGACTCCCCTGCCCCGCCATGAGTTTTTCATTCAGCAAGGAGGCCAGCGCCACGGAGCCAAGACCTCCTGCCGAGCGACCGAGGAAGGCGCGACGCGTAAGGTCGGCTGAAGATGGAGAATCGTGAATCATGGTCGGGTGATGGTCTCGTCCAGGTTCAAGAGCACGGTGGCCAGGCTCTGCCAAACACTGAGCTCCGGAGTGGCGGACTGCTCGTAACGGATAATTTGCGCGTCGATGAAATCTTGAAATTTCGTTCGCTCGGCGACCTCCGGCTGACGGCCGAGAGTGAGCCGGAAAGCGAGGCCAAGGCGAGCTTCATCATCCTGCGCCTCCGTCAGGATTCGTCGGGCCAAATGCTCGGCTGATTTCACAAAGACCGGGGCATTTAAGGTCACGAGCGCTTGAGTGGGAAGGTTTGCGGTGGTTCGTTTCGCAACGCACACTGCGCGGGCCGGAGCATCGAGAAGCTCCATCGTGGGATGCAAGGCCATGCGACGCCAGTAGGTATAGAAGCTTTTTCGATAACGATCATCACCGCGGCTTGCTTTCCACTTCCCAGGCAAATCACGGTCTTCCCAGTATCTCTCAGGCTGAGGCGGAAAGACACTTGGCCCACCGACCGAGGGTTTCAGCAGCCCACTGATCGCAAGGGCCTGATCACGGATCTGCTCGGCCGGTAAACGAACGCGCGGCATTCTCGCAAGCTGTAAATTTTTTGGATCGCCCTCCCGATGAATTGAGGTGATGCGAGCCGATTGCCGATAGGTGGCGGAGGTGACGATCAGGCGGTTGATATGCTTCATGTCCCAGCCACTGTCCACGAACTCGGCGGCCAGCCAATCGAGCAAGTCCGGATGAGTCGGTGGCGCGCCCTGCGAACCAAAGTCGTCCGGGGTGCGCACCAGCCCGTGGCCGAAATAGCTTTGCCAGAACCGGTTGACCACGACCCGCGCAACGAGCGGGTTCTTTCCATCGACCAGCCAACGCGCAAATTCGAGCCGATTCTTCGGTGGCACTTCCCCGGCGGGCAACAAGACTTCCGGCGCTCCTGGAGAGACTTTGTCTCCACGACTCAGAAAACTGCCGCGCAGGTGGATAAAAGTCTCGCGGGGCTCCGAACGTTCCTTCATCACCGGAACGGCGGGAACCTCTTGCGAGCCGAGCAACTGCTCCTGATCGAGCTTGCGCAGCGCAGCCTGCAGCTGTCGGATTTCCTCGCTCTCCTCACCAAAGTCGAGGGCGCGGTCGTAAAGCCGGACATTCGTCAGCGAGCCATCGAAGTGGTAGGCATTCGGCTCGGTTGACGCTCTGTAGCCTGCTCCGATCGCGAGGCGGCGGGCCGAAACCGCGATCGTCTTCGGCACCTTACCGATCACACGAACAGCGGTATCCTCGATACCATCGACGAAAAGGCGCACCGACTTCCCGGCTTCGAATACAACCGCAACTTCGTGCGCTTGCCCGTCGTTAATCTGCTTGCTTCCATAGACCGTCACGCCCGCGAATGTCTCTGTGCGTGATGAGACCCAAAAGGAGAGATGTCCGGGGGCCGCTTCTTTCTCTCCCTCGCCACCGATCCCGAACACGTAGCTACGCTGCTTTCCGCGCCAGTCGTTTTTCGACATGATATTGGCCACCGCTTGCTTGGTGCGGATCGTGGCGGTGATGGTAAGATTTCCGGTGACGCAGAACTCCCCGGCATTCGCGACGAGGTGTGGTGCGTCCCATTTGCCCAACAAGCCTTCCGCGCCGAGGGGTTTCGGCCGTGGGAGCCGCTTGCGCGCCGCAACCAACTCGGCCTCGAGACGGACGCGCTCGTCATCGAGTTTCGGATCCGGATCGGCAGGCGGGGTGCGATACGTCATCGTCGGCCCACCTTGACCGTGCCCCTTGCCGCTGTGTTCAACGTTGTTGAAAATCGCGAACAGCGAGTAGTAATCGCGCTGGCTGATCGGATCAAATTTGTGATCATGGCACTCCGCACATTCCATGGTCAGTCCGAACCAAACCTTGCCAGTGGTATTGACGCGATCGGTCACTCCCTTGAGTCGGTATTCTTCCACCGGGTAGGTCATGCCACGGGCCTGGGGCGCATTGCGGTGGAAACCGGTGGCAAGGCGCTGCTCATCGGTCGCGCCGGGGAGCATGTCGCCGGCCAGTTGTTCGACCGTGAACTGGTCGAAGGGCATGTTGTGATGAAGCGACCGAACAACCCAATCCCGATAGGGCCAAATCTCGCGCATCTTGTCATCGGCAAAGCCCCGCGTGTCGGCATAGCGGGCCAGATCGAGCCAATCCTGGGCGCGACGTTCCGCATAGTCACGTGTCGACATTAAGCGATCCACTAATCGCTCGTAGGAACCGGGTTCATCGTCTCTCAAGAAGTTGGAGACCTCCGCAGGCGTCGGAGGTAGCCCGGTGAGATCCAGGGTGACGCGACGGATGAGCGTGGCACGGCCGGCTTCCGGCGATGGTTCCACCCCCTTTTTCGCAAGCCGGGAAAGGATGAAACGGTCGAGTGGGTTCCGCACGCTTGCGGGAGGGACGTCCGCCGGAGGGGTTGGCTTACGAGGCAGAACGAAGGCCCAGTGTGGTTGATATTCCGCTCCACCCTCGATCCAACGCTTGAGGAGCTTCTTCTCCTCATCAGTGAGACTTTTATTGTTCTCCGGTGGCGGCATCACGTCGTCTGGATCCGTGCTGGTGATGCGATGCCAGAGTTCACTGTGGTCAAGGTCTCGCGGCTTGATTGCCTGCACTCCATCCTTCAGTGCGTAGGCTCCGTCTACGGTATCCAGACGCAACCCGGCCTCCCGGGTCTTGGCATCGAATCCATGGCAGGCGAAGCACTTGTCGGAAAGAATGGGACGGATATCGCGGTTGAATTCGAGACGTTCGGGGGCGGCCCATGCTCCCGGTGCTAGCAGAAGCAAGACGGCTGCGAGGGCGAGGATGCAGGCGGCTGAACAGAAACTAATCTCTCGGAGCATGTTGACTGGGGATTAAAGACGTTGTCATCATTCCACCAGTGCTTCGATCAGATTTTTCAATATCGGAGCATGGACGTTACATGCTGGACTCTTTTTCCAGCTCATTCGCCCGGCAAGCATTCCTGATCTCGACTACAGTGATCATTTAGGGATCAGAATTCCCGAACCGCGAGGAGAGAACCCGGAAAGGGACTCGATTACTTCTTCGCAGTCTTCAAGCAGACTTAAGAACCAAGCGCCCTCCCCAACGCACTACCGGGCGGCTGTCCCGGTTGAGGTGGGCGATGGCAGGACGGCACCAAGCGAAGGTCGGATCGGGATTCGCACAAATCAACGAGACCGGGTCTGGTGCGAGGATGCCGTGCGGAGGGGGTATAGAAAGGGCCTATCGACGTCTTAGCGCCGGCGGCGGAAGAAGAAAGACAAGCCGAGGAGACCCAGAAGGCCGCTGCTTGGCTCGGGAATGGCCATAAGATCACCGAGTGATGTGGCGGTGGTTGGGCCTCCGCCGTAGAGATCGCTGATCTCGGTGTCGGTGAGAACGCGGTTCCACTGGGCAACGTCGTCGATTTCACCGTTCCACTCACGGTTGTTGGCACCGGTATTGGGATTGGCTCCGATGTTTAAATCGAGAGTGATGCCCGGCAAACCTTGATCGTCATTGATGTCTGCAGCGTTAACGTTCGTGCTTACGAGCACGCCATCGACCCAGAGCTTCGTGCCATTCAGGCCATCGCTGAGGGAGACCAAGTGATGCCAGCCGGCAGTGATATCGTGGACAACATCGTCGCCACCTTCGCCGACTCCGCCTGCATAGCCGACGCCATTGCCGGCACCGCGGCGGGCGATGCGGTATTGTTGGCCCTCACCGTGGGAGATGGCCGACTGCCAGCCGGTGTCGAAAGTGCCCACTTGAACCCAGATCGAAGTCGTCAAAACGTTAGCCGGGTTAGCCCCGGCATCGCCGAAAAGAGTGTCGCCACTTCTGGGAATGTTGACGAAGCCGTTGTTCTCTTGGCCAGCTGCGCCACCGGCAGCACCATCTTGGGTGATACCGCCACCGAAGACACCGGTGCCGAAGGCGATGCCACCGGTGCCGTTGGCGCCGGCAAAAGAGCCGTCGTCCTGAACCGTGCTCGCTGTGCCAGCTACGCCGTGAGCTTGGTCAGTCAAATTGTTGTCGAGGTTCCAATAGTTGACGAGTCCGTTGGACAGCGTACCGGCCGCGAAGGAACTTCCACTGAGTGCCACGAAGGCAGATGACGCAAGAACTGAGGTTTTTAGAATTTTTTTCATTTTCATTTTTGTCTTTAGAGATTGGTTATGTGTTGCGGGTCATAGGACTGTCCCAAGCCCCTAATCATTGAGAAAATGAGAACAATAATCCAGACTAAAAGGCATCGTGGCTGATCGAGCTCGCAATCACGGAACTTTCTCATTTATAATCAATGAGTTACGAGGAATCCACTAACAGATGACAGTCCCGATTCTGGCAACAAGATGAGATAGAGCTCCGAATGGCGTGCGGATGGGTTTAAATTTCGATTATTCCGATAGGGATTCGACAGATAGGTGCGGCGACAGTGGACGGTGTCACCATTCCAATCCAAGCCAACAATGACTACATCTGGAAACATAGGGATCAGGGATTACGGGTCTGTTGAAACTTAAAACTTAGAGCTTGAAATCCCGAGGTCATTGGCCAGCACTTTCAAACCGATTCGTCATGAAAAGAACCCAACTGCTCGCCCTCCTTCTCATTCTCTCCTCGCATGCCTGGGCCCAACATGACCCGGGGCGAAATGCCACCCGCTTGCTGGCCGAAGGGAAAATCGATGAGGCGATCAAACTGGTTGCCAAACCACCCCGGAAAATGAACAGCCCGATCAGTGAGGCTGAGCGGCAATTTGTTCTCACCATGGCTGCATGCAAACAGGGGAATGTCGATGCCGCTTTCAAACACGCCCAACAAGCGGTTAAAAACGGACTGCCGATCGAACGACTCCAGGCCGGTCCTCGTGACGACCTCGCACCACTCTTCGCCAACAAGGCATTTGAAAGCTGGCTAAAAACAAAACAACAGCCACTGCTGCACGGCCCGCTCCTTGGATCGGTCACCGACACCTCGGCAAGCTTCTGGGTGCGCACCGCTGGGGAGGCGGATGTCCAAATTGTCGCCCACGCGCTCAGCAATAACGCCGTGGTTGGAAAACCCTTATCAGGAAAAGCTCGGACATCCACAGGGAATGATTATACCGCCACCATCATGGTTTCAGGATTAAAGCCGATGACCCGCTACCGCTATCAAGTGAGCGTGGATCAACAACAAACCGGAGCGCCTGCCGAGTTCCAAACCTTCCCCAAACAAAACACAGCCAGCCGCTTCAGTATCGCTTTTGGGGGTGGTGCCGGATTCACCCCTCAATACGAACGGATGTGGACCACCATTGGCCGCCACTCCCCTGACGCCTTGCTGCTGCTCGGTGACAACGTCTATATCGACGACCCCACCCATCCGCTCAGCCAGCGGTATTGTTATTATCGCCGACAAAGCCAGCCGGAATGGAAGGGCCTCGTTGCGACCACCAGCGTCTTCACGATTTACGATGACCACGACTTCGGCACCAACGACTGTATACCAGGACCCGCGATCGAATCACCGGCATGGAAACGCCCGGTATGGGAGGTTTTTTCCCAAAACTGGAACAACCCGTCATACGGCGGTGGCGCAAAACAACCGGGATGCTGGTATGACTTCCAGATCGGAGACGTTCATTTCATCATGCTCGACGGCAGGTATTACCGCGACCTTGCGGGGGGATCAATGCTCGGCCCCGTCCAGAAAAAGTGGCTCTTTGAAACCCTGAAATCGTCCAAAGGAAAATTCAAGGTTCTGGCCTCCCCCGTCCCCTGGTCTCCCGGCGTGAAAGGTGGCAGCAAGGATACCTGGGATGGATTCCCCGATGAGAGAGAGGAAATATTCTCCTTCCTCGAGAACCAACAGATTAAGGGAGTCCTTCTCATGGCTGCCGACCGTCACCGTTCCGACCTTCGCAAAATCAAACGACCCAACGGCTATGACCTCTATGAGGTGATGAGCTCCAGACTCACCAACGTCCACACCCACGGCCTCTTGCAGAATGCCAAGGGGTCCGAGTGGATCATGGGATACAACAAAGAATGCTCGTTCGGCCTGCTGGATTTCGACACCACCAGGGAAGACCCCCAGGTAAAATACAGGATCTGTCTCTTATACACATCTCCGAGCCCACGAGACCGAGGCTGATC
>CAJXVQ010000112.1 GCA_913060685.1 uncultured Verrucomicrobiales bacterium | reverse complement strand
GAGATCAGCCTCGGTCTCGTGGGCTCGGAGATGTGTATAAGAGACAGCCCCTGCATCGTTCGTTGGCCGGGAAAGGTGCCGGCAGGACGGGTTTCGGATGCGATCTTTGCCACCATCGATTTCATGCCGACTTTCGCAAGGCTCGCCGATTTCAAACTCCCCGACGACCGCCGCATCGACGGCATCGACCAAACCGATCTGCTCCTCGGCAAACGCAAGACCGGCCGGGACCATTTCTATTTTCACAAAGCCGCCGTCCGCCAAGGGAAATGGAAGTATCTCAAGCCAAAGGCATTCTTCCACGGTTACGCAGTCGATGCAGAACGCGAGAGGGTGGACGAACTCTACGATCTGGAGTCAGACCTCGGCGAGAGATCCAATCTCGCGGCGAAATTTCCCGAAAAAGTCGCCGAATTGAAGGCACTCATGGAATTGATCGAATCCGACAATAACGCCAGCACGACCCCCATCAAGATTCGCTAGATTAGAAGAAGCATTTCGATGTCGCGGTGAGTTTGCACACCCATCTTCAGAGCCGTTGGACCGCCGAATCCGTTATTTCATCAGGCCACGGACGATCACTCTCCCTCAATTCGATAGAAACGTGTCGGCACATTCCCAGTCGAAATTATTAACTCAATCACCTGGCGCTCTCCATCCTGGCTCACAACTTGCCCCTTCACTCCGGTCACCATTCTCGACCATTCCACAAGATCATCTGTGACAGCCAAATAAAGGGTCCCGTTTGCGGTCACTGATTGCGAGTAGCGCAGGGTCACCTCGTTTCCAACGAGCTCCAATGCCGGCAGTCCAAAATCTGAGCTCTTCGGATCACTGCCCAATAAATGCTCCAAAAAGTTCGCCAAGCCATCACCATCCGGATCCTCGTTTCTACCCGAGATGGTGCTATCGGAGATTTCACCAGCGGTAAACACCCCGTTTAACCAGGTCGGGTAATTCTCAAACACAGACACCTCACCAAAGGTCCCCCCTGTCGAGCGACTTGCCACCCAACGGCTTTCTTTTAGCCCTTGATCGACTGCCAGTTCTATCGAGTTCCCTCCCCCGCTTGCTCCAATCGCGACTCCATCCGCGTAAGTAAGATCGACCACTCCTGCGCCAAAATCCAATTCAAGTCTCAAGCGTTCTCCGTTGTCGTCCAACTCCCCCGAGTACTCGCCCACAACCGTCAACTCCGGATGACCAAAGGCAACCGCATCCTTCACCAGATACACGAACTCACCCGGAGCGAGCACCATTGACGGGAATTTAAACTCCACCCCCACCACAAAACGCAAGCCTTCAAGACTGATCGAAGTTCCTCCGGTATTTTGAAGTTCCAGAAACTCTGCCTCTTCATCTCCTTGAGGTTGATACATGATTTCCGTCACTCTTAGTCCTGCCAAAATCGCCTCGGCATCGCCCAAACCTTCACTCGTCTGAGACGTCTCAACGGCATCGAGTTCCAAGCCGAAAACAATATCGCTACTCCCTGCATCATCCTGATGGACTTCAACCGCGAGAACATTTTCCCCGACGATCAAACCCGATGCAGAAAGAGCAAAGGGACCCTCGTAGTTTGCATCCCCCACATTATCGTCTGCAAACGTCCCATGCCCCACCGGATCATCCATCCGCAAGCGATGCACTTCCGTTCCGTTCAGATAGAACACGGCACCATCATCAACCACCGAACGCATGCGTAATTCGGCCATCGCCGGGTCTCCCGAAAACTGGAAGCGGTGGCGGAAGTAGTAGGTCGATTTTCCCGAAGCATAGTTGATCTCTGTTTCCAGAGTCTCAGGTAAATTTTGAGGACTGGTCTCACGTCCCAACAATGCCGCTCCGATCATCCAGGCAGAATCATCATAAGCCGAGGCGCGCCACACGGTTCCCAAATCAGTATCCGAATCTTCATAGCTCCAGACCGCATCAATCGCAACGAGCGGAGTGATGGTCTCAACTTCACTCACAGTCACGCCAAACCCTGGCGTCGGGAGAGTGAATGGCTCGAAGCTCCCGCCACCCGAAGGAATGCGACCCTCGGAGACATCGGGCCCAGTCACATTATTGACGACCGAATCAATGATCTGATCACCTAACCACAAAGTAATCCCGGTGCCCGGATCACCAATGACCTCAAAATCAGCCTGCTCACCATCGGCAATGATCGCCGAATAACCAAGCGGAGCGATATAGCTCAGGGCCGGAGCAGTCCAAGCTTCTCCGCTCAGCAATGGCTCGGGATCAACCAACAATCCTGTCATCGCGACGGGAAGTCCTTCCGAATTGTAAAGTTCGATAAAATCATGGGTAAAAAGACAGTCAGCATTGAAGAGCCACTCATTCAGTT
Organism: uncultured Verrucomicrobiales bacterium; assembly: GCA_913060685.1. Classification (GTDB taxonomy): domain Bacteria; phylum Verrucomicrobiota; class Verrucomicrobiia; order Verrucomicrobiales; family Akkermansiaceae; genus SW10. The sequence goes on along the minus strand of CAJXVQ010000112.1, from coordinate 12,312 downwards.
TCAACGAACCAGGCAGAGCAGTGATCTGCCTGATATTTTCAGAACCAAGGGTGGGCTTTGTGAGCATCCAATCTTGAGAAGAGCCAACCCGCCCCAAGGTGTGATTCGTAATCTGCGAACCATAGAGCAATGAATCAACTTGGCCGTCTTCCGGATCGCTTAACTCCACGATTCCGCCAGTCATCTTAAGATCGAAGATCTCCAATACCACAAAACCTCCCGATGGGATCAATGTTGGATTTGAGATCGCAATTCCGTTTAGGAAATGGCCTCCGACGTCCACCACGGAGGCACTGTTGTTCCAAAGTTCCACCATGCCACCCGAAACATCTACTTCGTTCAAAACCAAATTTGCAACAGAAGGGTCCACTTCCCAAATCAGAGATCTGCTTGCCTCACCTTCAGCCTGCCAATCACCGACGACATTCTGTCCGATCACCTCAACCTGATTCGTTCCACTTAAGCCACTCAAAACAATCGGGTCTGCTACTGGAAAATCAGCACTCCACGCACCTCTATTGAGTCGATAGCGGTATTGCACTATCGCAGGTCCATCGACGACCAAAGTCGCATCTGTCCGCCACGTCGAGGATGGCGGTTCACCCGAGATTGAAGCGCCTGCTGAAACAAGAAACCCCAGATCAATGCCGTTTGGACCACTTCCAACAACCGGCGATCCCGGCGGGATCGAATCGTCACTACTGACCGGATCGACAAAGCCCGGATTACTTTGAAAATTAGCAATCCCACGATCATGAAACTCGCTCTCGATCAGGCAATGATTGATCGTTAACTCTGTTGTTTCGATCAGATGTTTGAAGATCGTCACGTTGTCCCAAAAAATATTCCCTTCCAGAATGGCACCCTTTCCCGGGCCTCTGACCGCAGTTCCTCCCGTCTCGTTAAACTGAATAGCCGCTTCTATCATCCCCACAAAGGTGTTGTTTTCAGCCGTGAGAAAAGCCTCCTCTTTGAGTAAAACAGCATGATCACAATTCAGGAAGAGATTCCGAACCGCAGTCACTCTGGTCCGATTTGGAGCCCCCGATTGGGGTAAACCTGTCGCAATCGCGTTTGAGGTGGTTGAACGCGTATTGGAAGAGTCCTTTCGAAAATCCATGAAGATATTTCCCGAAACGAAGGCGTCGGTGCCATCAAGATCCAAGCCATCGTCATCGCCTCCCATGAAAACATTGTCGATGATCTGGAGAACCGGGCCGGGAGCCTCAGCCCCGGTAAAATCGATCACGTCTCCTCCGTTCGAGGCTTTACCAAAAGTGTTCTGGCGCAAAATGAGCCAACCGGGAGCCACCAAATCCTTTCCATGAATGACTTCCCCTCCGGAAATTCCCGGAATTGAAGAATGTTCGATGATGACCGAAGGCTCATCCATTTCGATCATGGTATCCTCGGTTGTCGGCCAATCCCCAAATTGAATCGTTAGCCGGGCCTGCGTCACTTCGATGGAATGTCCGGCACCATCTCCAAATTCCATCGAGAAATGAGTCAGGCGGTTCTCCTCAAGGGTATCCTCGAAAACAAAGCCGTCCCAGGTGTGCGTAGCGCCCTCGGGACGCCCAAAGACAATCGGTGCCGCTTCCGTTCCGTTCGCCACCATCCGCCCCTCATCAACCACGATCTGCGCACCGTCGGAAAACTCGACTCGCACTCCCGCTTCTACAGTCAAAGTGATCCCGAGCGGAACCGTGACTGGAGAAGCAATTGTCCACGGACTCTCCGCAATCCCCAGAGTCGTATCAGCCGTTAAAGTGCCGTCGAGCATTCCCTGCCCGACCGCAGGAGTAACTGGAAGCATTAGCAGACAGAGGGAATACAATCGTTTCACCCCTAAATTCTAGCTGTCTTCCAAACTTGAACCACCAAAATTTTCAAACCCTGCGAACAGCCGCGTTGGGAACATTTTTTACTCTTTCGTGCCCTTGCCCAGCGCTTTCTTGATCGTGCCTGCGACTTGATCTGCTAGAAGTTTCGAGCCCTCGGATTTGAAATGAACATTGCCGGGCTGGGTCGCATATTTGGGCATCTTGTCCGCCATCACAGCATGCAGATCATTGACCTGGATCGTGTGCTTCTTCATCACTGCGAGAGCCGCCTTATTGTAGAGTTTATCATCCCCCAACTTGCGACCGACTTCACCTTCCGGAACTGGCGTCGTCGTGGCGAAGATGAGAGACGCACCCGTCTTCTCCAAGCGCACCACGAGCTTCTCGAGGTTCGCGGCATACTCCTCGACACTATGGGTCACCGTGCCCTTCACTTTATCCCGCTTCCCTTGAGCCTTCGATTCTGGGTGGCGATAACACAAGTCGTGCAGCCCCCAATTGAAATGGATGACGTCCCACTTCGTCTTACCAATCCATTTATCGATATTCTGGAGTCCCTTGCTGGTAGGACCACCATTGGTCGGAATGCGATGAACGTTGGCGACGCCTTTCAATTCCGCCCGGGTCGGCAAGGTATAGGCGATTGAAATTGAATCACCAATCAACAGAACACGCGGCAGGGCCGGATCATCCTTGATTGGAGTCATCGGCCCAGCCTTCTTTTGTGCGAAGCTGGACGCGGTGAGCAGGGCGAGGCAGAACAGCGTTTGGATGATGGTCTTCATCCTGAAACTCTGCCCTATCCTTCGCCTCAGGTCAAAGCCCGGTGTCTGCAACCGGTCACCTCAAAACAAAGAGCTCATTTCCCTTTCCCCCAAAATTCAATCCTCACTTCCAATGTAGATAAACTCCTTGATGCTCTCTTGTAGGAGAGGGTCCGGTAGCCAACACTTCCAACAAATGAAAACTGCTCCTTTAAAATCAACCTGCTTACGGAAGACGCTGCTGATTGCTATGACGACTGGCACCGCGTTTCTGTCATTGGCGGTAGCCGAAGCTGATGCGCGCTGGGTGCAAAGCTACGATGCCGGCTACACCGACACCAACGGGGCTTGGGCGGGTGGTTCGGAGATCATGCATCTCGCCTCACACAAGGGGAAGCTCTTCGCATCCAACGGTTACTGGGTTGATGCCCGTTGGGTGATTCCACCAGAGGGCCAACGGCAATCAGCGCAGGTGATACGTCTCGATGCCCCGGAGTCGCAATGGCAGGTCGATTTAGACATGGGAAAAGAGAACGACAACCTCGGCCTTGAGTATATGAAGGGCAACATTCTTAAATCGGTCACCTTTACTCGAGATGTCGACGGGAATACGCTGGCGATTCCGGAGACCCTCTTAGTGATGGCGGCGGGAGCAAACTTCGAACGCGGTGGAGCGGTCTCGGCATGGGTGCGCGATGACGTTTCGGGAAAGTGGACACACACCATGGTGCGCCATGGTTCAAGTGCCGGAAGCGTTCGCTGGGTGCCGCGTGACATGGAGGTGTATCGCGACAAGGTGACAGGCATCGAGCGCATTTTCATGTCTTTGGGCAATCCAGGAATCATTTCCGGTGTCTACGATGCAAAAGTCCCTGGCCGAATCAGTTGGGACCGCAATCTGGAGCATCCCTTCCTGACCGCCGGAAGCTTCCTGACCCGCCCTCTTGGTATTACCCAGGCCAACGGTTCACTGTTCTTCTCCGTCGGCGATTCGATCTACCAGCGCATCGACGGCGAGCGACCACGCTACCGCGAGATCTTCGAGCTCTTCGAGGACACGGATACTGATGTCGGGGGAATCCGCGGACTGACACGTGTGCCCAACCCGAATGGGGAGGGCGATTCCCTGCTCTTCATTTGGGCGCCGGGCGAACGTTCAGCCTGCGAAGTCAAGCGGCTCGACCCAAACGGCGAGGGCGACTACTCGTTGCATGACGAGACACGAATCATTGATCTCATGAGCGAATACCTGGGCGTTGACGTCACCTACACGCTCGGTGCGCACAACATGATGTATCCGTTCATTGATCCGGTAACTGGCAAGACCTCACACATCATCGGATTCCAGGGAAATATCCGCGGCTCAAAAAACCATCTCCGCTGGCAGGGCAGCGCCCTCTACGCCGGAGCACCATATGCCATACGGCGGGCCGACCGGAGCTATCGCGTGTTGGAAGTGAACAATCGCTATACCATCGGAAAACACCTGCTGGTTTCCCCACGCACATTTTGTAAATCACCTTTCGGTGACGACGAAATTTATGTCGCGGGACACGATGCCAGTTTCAAAATTTCCGACAACATGGCGTGGATTTTCCGCGCCCCTGAATCGGTAATACTTGGCTCGAAAAAAGCTCACGATGCCACTCCACCGAAGCCCCAACCAAAGCCTGATCAACGCCTGCTGGAAGGTCCAATCTACGAGTTGCGGATCTACTCAGCCAAAGAAGACCGCCTGGAGCATCTCAAGAAGCGATTTCGCGAGCACACCGACCATATTTTCAAAAAGCACGGACTGGAGGCGATCGGCTACTGGGTTCCAACCGAGGGACCGGCAAAGAAACGCCGCCGCTTCATCTACATCTTAAAGCACGCATCTCGGTATGCCGCCTATGAGAACTGGATCCAGTTCAACAACGACCGCGAGTGGGACGCCGTGCTTGACCAACCGCAATTCCAGGGTCTGCTTTCCAAAAAACCCACCAGCATCTTCATGAAGGAAGCCGACTTTTCATCCCGCGTCCGCGACGCACTCTATCGGCCCGGCGGGATCTTCGAGCTACGCACCTATGTCACGAACCCGGACAAACTCACCGCCCTCAACCAGCGCTTTCAAGCGCACACCACGGGGCTTTTCAAACGGCATGGAATGAAGAACATCGGTTACTGGACAGCCTTCGACGCCCCGGATTCTGCAAACACTCTTGTCTCCCTCATCCAACATGCCAGCCGGGAGCAGGCCGGCGCGAGCTGGAAGGCCTTCAATGCTGATCCCGAATGGCAAAAGGTGATGCGGGAATCCGAAGGCGATGGCAGAATTCTCGCCCAACCACCCGAAAGAATTTTCCTGCGAGCAATGGACTTTTCACCATTGCGCTAGTTCGAGAGAACGCTTCCTGAATCGAAATCATCCCCACGGTAATTACGAATGTGGGAACCGGTCAATTGCCCGAGGTGACAGGGTCACCTGAAGGACATCGTCGATGATTTCAATATCACGCGTATCGGGAGCTCCGTCCCCATCCCGGTTTCACCTCCAGGCTTCGAATCCGGCTGCAAGTTTCCTCAAGCAAAGCCCGAGACACTCTCATCCCGTCCAATAGTCTTCATAGTTACTATTTCGTTGCCAACTAAAAGGCCCTCAAATATAACGAATACTGTGACTATCGATCAGAAATTTTATACCAAGTTTCTCGGGGGGATGGATGCGAACGGCATCAGGAGATCAAGATCACCAGGAAAGCGAAAAGGGCTGTTCCCAAGCCCATGAAGCTGGCCCGGGAGATTGACGATGAATTCTTTAAGTGCCTCACGGCAACAGAGCGCGCGATCCTGGTTCGCCTGCTGACGAAGGAGGCGACGAAAAATCAGATCTCCCGAGCGACCAAGGGAGAATTAGATGAGCCTCTTGAAATTAGATTTAGAAAATAAGAAACTGACGATGAATGAGATGACCACACCGTCAAAAACCCGGGAACTCCACAGCACTCATTTCGATTCCACGACCTGAAATGATTTCCAGTTTCGCGATGATGATATCGTGATCGCGACGTATGCAAAATCGGGCACCACCTGGATGCAGCAGATCATCGGACAGTTGTTGTTTGATGCGACAGACGATCTTGAAGTCGCGGAGATGTCACCCTGGATGGACTTGCGGGTGCCACCGAAGGAAGTCAAGTTGCCGGCGGTTGAAGCACAAACACATCGCCGTTTTGTGAAGACCCATCTTCCAGTGGACGCCCTCGTGTTTTCACCAAAGGCGAAGTATCTCTACATCGGACGCGATGGACGGGACGTGGTGTGGAGTTTATTCAACCACCATCGCAATGCCAATGGGGCCTGGTATGACGTGCTAAACAATACCCCGGGGCTCGTGGGACCGCCCATGGGTCCGCCACCGGAGTCGGTGGTGGAATACTTTAACGATTGGTTGGCGAAAGACGGACACCCGTTCTGGCCATTCTGGGAGAACATCCGTTCGTGGTGGGCGATCCGTGATTTAGCGAATGTGATGCTGATCCACTTTGAAGATTTGAAACGTGACATGCCGGGAGAGATTCGACGGATGGCGGAGTTTCTTGAGACACCGATTGATGAGTCGAAATGGGATGCAATCCTCACGCATTGCAGTTTTGACTACATGAAGGAAAATGCGACCAAGAGCGTACCGCTGGGTGGTGCGTTTTGGGAAGGGGGTGCGCAGACCGTTATCAACAAGGGCGTCAACGGACGGTGGCGGGATCTCCTCAGTGAGGAAGAGTCGGCGAAGTATGAGCGAGCCGCACTTGCCAATCTTGGAGAAGACTGCGCGCAGTGGCTTGCGGCGGGAAATGGATAGAACTCGATCATTTCAGTGATGCCAGTAGTCCACCAAGTCCAGCATCTCTTGAGAGCTAAGGTTGGTCGTCCAATCCGCATCGCCGTAATCTTCCTCTCCGGACGAGTGGCTGCGACAGGATCAATCGACCTGTAAACCGGCGTTACTCTCGTGTTGGTTTGTCCGTTTTTAGATTGGGGACACTGCCAATGCAGATCAGCTCCTTCATCGTGCGCGCGTAGATCCGGCCATCGCTGTAGGAGAGACTCGACAGGGTCCAGGTTTTTCCGGCAGGTCCGAGATCGCTGATTGAGACCAGAGCCTTCTCGTCGAGCACCGGGGCATTCCATTTCAAAACGTAGACCATTCCGATCATGGTTGGGATGTAGAGGTGCTCGCCAATCACTATCGGACTGGCAGCAGAGCAATGTCCCCAGCCACTTCCGGCATTTCGCTTATCCTGGGTGGCCAGAAAACCTTGCGCATTGCGCATATCGTTGGGGATCGCTTTTTCCCAAAGCATTTTATCTTCACTGTCCTTCGTACGAACAACCTGTACCGGCACCTCGAGATACTCAACCTTTCCGGACTTCATATTAACCCGTCCGATGTGAAAGCCTTTGAAGGTTCGGAAGTAGTGGTAGTCACCCACCATCAAGTTGGTTTGATAAGTGATTGGTTTTTTAGAAGCCACCAGATTCTGGTCAACTCCGGTCACGTATCGCCCGTCAATCTGACGGCAAACTTGCACCCCTTCCGTCAACGAAACCGTTTGCCGGATCTTTCCCGTCTTAAGATCAATCGTATGATGACTCTTGCCAACAAACATCGCGGTGAGGCCGGAGTTCGAGCAGCCATTCTGGTGCGAGGCATATCCCTTCACTTCGAGATCCCAGATTGTTTTGCCATCGGAGGCATTCAACAACGAGATCCCGAAAGGCTCCTCCGGCGGCTTGTGTCCACCGCCGCGCGCCGTAAGAATCGCCGGGCCACCATTCGCGCGATGACAGAGAAGTGGAGTGGCATGAATGCTTGTCCCCGACTCGCCGGTCCACACAAGTTTACCAGTTTTTAAATCGTAGGCATGTAACCACGTCCAGTAGGCACGATCCCTTCCGAGAGGTTTCGCGCCTCCTTTGGTCGTGACTTTCGGATCGAGGTCGGAGGGTTTGACACGCACGACAATCACTTTTCCCTCGTGGAGAATCGGTTCGTGCTGGCGGGAATGATGTCGACCAAAAGGCACCCACTCTTTCGACCAGAGTTCCCTACCATCGAAGTCGAAACACTTCATCGATCCGCCCACATTAGTGAAGCAGACCCGTTCGCCGTCGGCCACCGGTGAGGCGGCCGTGTTGTCGCTGAAGAGACTCGACAGATCGGTGACGCGAGTGCCGGGGAGTTCGCGCCGCCAGAGTTCTTTGCCAGTAACCGCATCAAAACACTGACCAATGACCAGCGAACCCGTTTCAGCATCACCCTTCATCGGAGCATGCGATGCCACAAAGACGCGCCCACCCGATACAATCACGCTCCCCTGACCGGTGTTCGGAAGTGGCACGCGCCACTGCACACCCTCGTCACGTGCGACGCTGAAGTTCAGAGGAGCCTTGCCCTCGACGATAAAATTGCCCCTTGGTCCCGCAGCTTGAACCCAGTCATCACACCGGGCAGGACAGATTAGAAGATGGGCTACGAAAAGCGGAGCTAAGGTGGTTAAGAATCGCATGGGGAAGAAATCTTCTACCCCAAAAATCGAAATTTTCTATCAACTTGGTCGGGGGGAAACCCACGCGGTCAATTTGTCGCATGGCGTTCTCAGGTGCTCCTGCAAGCCTGTCATGCTTTTCTCGGCTTATCCAGATCCCACGAGCGCCCATAGTGAAGGTCTCGCGCGCCTCGTTCTTGAGTGGGTCGGGCTTCCATTCATCGGCCGCGTCTCATAGGTTGTTGGGGATGTTGAAAAGGTTTCAAGCGATCGTGCAGGCATGGGGGCATTATGAATGTGCTTCGTTGGCAGCAGGAGTGGCATTTTATGCCGCCCTCTCTTTGTTTCCCTTGATGATGATTCTGGTGGCAGGAGTTGGCTATTTTTTTAGGTTTATGCCGACCGGGCCGAGCGCGCGGGAGAAGATTTTGGAATTGCTATCGAATCAAATGTCACCGGAGTTTTCCGAGTCGATGTCGAAATTGTTGGAGCAGGTTCAGGATCGAGCCTTGGTGAATGGTCCCTTGGCTGGACTCATCTTTGCTTTCACGGCCTCGTTGGTGTTTGTGCAAATTGACAGAGGGTTTTATCGGATTTGGGATATCAGGAGGCAGGCCAAGGAGAAGGGGCTGAAAGGGGCGGTTCGGAAGGCGGTGTCGAGCAGGATTCGCTCCTTTGCCATGATTTTGGCGGTAGGAGTCCTGGTTCTCGCCTTATTCATCTTGGGAATGGGAATCCGTATCGTTTCGGAGTTTGGATCAGTGCAATTGCCGGATCTTCCGCAGGTTTCAAAATTCGTATCCCTCACTGCGGGAATGGCGATCAACGTCGTCGTGTTAACCTTGCTCTATCAGTATCTTTCCAAGGCGGTGGTGACGTGGAAATTGTCCTTAATCGCCGGGGTAATTGCGGCCTGTTTTTGGGAAGCTGGAAGCATGGTCATGACGATCCTCTCATTTGGTGAAAAGCTGAGCGTTTATGGATTAATTGGCTCATTTCTAGTCGTCCTCGTTTCGATCTATTACACTGTCATGGTTCTCTTTGGTGGTGCCTTGATCGTGAGGATCGAAAGCAACACTCCCCTCTCTCACTTCTCCGATCCGCTCGATGACATGAACATCTTATCCACCCCAACAGATAACCCCGAACAAGCAACCAGGGAAATTTCACTGGAAAACGAGAAGCCTCCCGAGCCAGCAGGGACGCCAAGCCCACTTGTTCGCACCTGCGATGATGACCTCTCAAGGAACCAGCGGGACCCGCATTGCTGAGGAAGCCAATCTCGAAATCACCAAGGCGTATCCCCTCAGCTCCCACCTCTCAAAATTTCGAGCGGCGGATGATGACAAACGCCCCGACTCAGGGCGAGGCCACCGAGCACCGCGATCCCCGTCACCATTCCAAAAGCAAGCAAAAGAAGCATCGGGTCCGGCCATGGCGAGGCTTTGAAAACGAAAATCGCCAATGCGACATTTGCCGCGACGGCCAAAAGCACCCCGGTCAGTGCTGACAAGATTCCCAGAGCGGCATACTCGATCACGAGAATGATCCGAACCTGCTTCGCCGAGGCCCCAAGCGTCCGCAACAACACGCTTTCTTTCAGTCGCACGTCGCGGCCATTCAACAAGGTTCCGATCAAGATCGGGAGACCAGCCAGCACCGTGAATCCGGCCAAGACCGTGATCACGGTCGAGATCTTCCCAAGAATCTCGCGGACTGTCTCAAGGATCAAGGTCAAGTCGATCGCGGTAACATTCGCGAATTTGCCGGCGAGCTCCCGCTGCAATTCCCCCGAAGCCTCCGGCGTCGGAGTCCGGGTCGTCACCACGTTGAACCCCGGTGCGTCCTCCAGCACTCCCGGCGGGAAGACCATAAAGAAATTCAGATTGAATCGGCTCCAATCGACCCGTCGGATACTCGTGACCCGCGTGCGGATCGGAATCCCTTGCACATCCATCGTGATCTCATCGCCAATGCCCACCTTCATATCCTTGGCGATCTTCTCCTCCAGTGAGAGCGGCACTACCCCTTCCGGATCGGCTCGCTCGGTGGCAAGCTTCCCCGCGATTAGTTCCTCGGTAAAATTCAGTTTATCACGATAGGTCGAACGAAACTCCCGTCTCCCGACCCAGCGAGGCACTCCCTTCACCTCGCCGACAGGCACCCCACCGATCGACTGAATCCGCATCGTCACCATCGGCGTGCTCTCGAGCACAGGCAGACCATCAGCTTCCAAGACCGCCTCCACGCCCGCCACCTGGTCAGGCTGCACATCGATCAGATACAAATTCGGACTTTCCTCCGACTGCTGGATGCTCAAGCGATCGTTCAAAAGTTTTCCCGCCGAAAGAATGGTTACCAGCAGAAAAGTCCCGAGCCCCAGCGAGAGCAAAAACAAGAGCGTCTGGTTCCCGGGACGATGCAGATTCGAAACACCCTGCCGGAGTAAATACGGCCAACGCATTCCCACGATCCGACGAGTCACCGCCATCAACCCGCGCGCCACTCCCACCAGCGCCAGGAAAGCCACCGCCATTCCGCCCACCATCGCCAGCGCGCGTTTCCAGCTCGGGTCATTCCCATACGCCACCATCACCAGCAATCCCACGAGCAGCGCATAAACCGGCAATGAGCGGAGAAATCCCCCTTTCAAATTCCCACCACTTCGCAAGGTCACCGCAGGTGATATTTCACGAATCCTCAACAACGGCAGAAGCGCAAATCCACAACACACCGCGAAGCCCGTGGCCGTCGTCTGCGCGACAACTTTCCACTCCGGCGATGGGCTCACCGAAACCGGCAATTCATCGCCGAGCGCAACCAGCAGCCCCATTTGCATCGCAATCCCAAGCGCCGCACCGAGCAGCGCTCCAATCAACCCCAGCGCCATCGCCTGCGCGAAGTAAATTCCGAATGCCATGTGACCCGGACATCCGAGGCAACGCAGAATCCCGACCGTCTGGATGCGCCGCGTCACATGAGCATGCACCGCACCCGCCACCCCGATCGCTCCCAGCGCCAGCGATGCCAATGCGATGAGACCGAGGAATTTTTGAAAATTATCAAGCGCTCTTCCCAGATTTTCACGTCGGTCTTCGGGTGTTTCCATGCGCCAACGGGTGTCAGGGAAATCCTGACGGACCCCCTCTTTGAGACCCTCCGAATCCTGCGTTCCCGGGATTTCAAGATGCACCTGATAGGCTGCCATGCTGTTCTTGCCTAGTAAGCCGCTACGCTCGATGTCTGCCAAATTGACATAAGCCTCCGGCGAGAACCCGCTGAAACGATTACCACGCGGCGCAGGCTTGTCGACCACTCCGAGAATTCTCAAACGAATCCCACCCAACTCAACGTCATCACCGACCTTCGCGGAAAACTGATCAAGGATCGCCGGCTCTACCAAGACACCACCTTCCTCCCGTAACTTCTCCCAGGCATCCTCCGGACGCGTTTCCACCTTACCATAAAAAGGATAGTCTCCCTCAATCCCGCGCACCTGCATCAGACGTGCTCCGCCTTCCGGCAGAAACCGCATCATCGAGGGAAAGCTCGTCTCGCGACTCACCCGACTCGCCATTGCCGAGAGGGTGCTCACCTCATCGGCACTGATCTCTTTCCGCGAAGAAACGCGTAGATCCGAACCCAGGAGCGCCTTCGCCTCCGATGCGATCCCCCGCTCCACGGACGACTTCAAAGAGTGAATTGCCGTCAAGGCCGCGATGCCCGAGACGATGGCCAACGAGAAGATCACAAGGCGCAAGCGCTGGGATCGGCTGTCCCGCCACGCCATCCGCCAGACCCAGGGATGAAACAAGGAAGTCCACAAGCTGCGTGGCAGCCCCTTGTTCTTAGACGCTGGCATTCTCTTCCTCCGAGACAATGGTTCCGCCGCTCATCGTCACAACCCGACGCGCCTTTGCCGCCAAAGCCGGATCATGCGTCACCAGCACCAATGCGGTCCCCGCCTCCCGGTTCAAGCGGAAAAGCATATCCACAATCGGTCCGCTCGTTCCCGAATCCAGATTGCCGGTCGGCTCGTCAGCGAAAAGAATCTTGGGCCGGTGAATGAAAGCCCGCGCCAGCGCCACCCTCTGCTGCTCGCCCCCCGAAAGTTGCAAAGGATAGTGACTGTCTCTTATACACATCTCCGAGCCCACGAGACCGAGGCTGATCTCG
>CAJXVQ010000111.1 GCA_913060685.1 uncultured Verrucomicrobiales bacterium | reverse complement strand
TCTACACAGAGTAGATCGTCGGCAGCGTCAGATGTGTATAAGAGACAGGCAGGAGTAAGCTCCATCTTCCTTGCAAAGAGAGGCATCCTGCCCCTCACCTTGGGCGATGGTGCGATACCTCTCCCTAACGATTGTAGTCAGTTCATTTACGATGCGATGGAAGCGATTCCTGAAAGAGAAATCCAAGAGAAGTAAGGCCTCGCCGAAGCCGTAAGTAGGGTTTCGGAAGGATCAGGGATAATTTCTTTCTCCTTTATTCCCTCCAGGCGCAATAGATGCCCGGCAATGACGTGCGCCCGCACCCGATGCCGGAAAAGATCCGCGCCAACCGAAGCGTGGGCGAAAGACTCTCCCGCGAGTCGACCCACAATCAAAACATCATCTTCGCAACGTATCGGAGAGATGACCTTGTCCTGTCGACTCCTTCCCCTGATTGGCTCGCTCGGCACATTCTTTGAAACTCCAGCTTGTCATCATACGACACCTGTCGTATGTATCGTTCTACGACGATCGTCGTATGTCTGAACGGACCAAACCGGTATGCCCAAAAAGAACTCACCTTCCAAAAAATCGACACGTCCCACTGACGCTGAAGTGACCATCCTGCGTGTCCTGTGGGACCGGGGACCCAGCACGGTCAGGGAGGTTCATGAAGCACTCGATGCTCAAAAAGACGTCGGCTACACCACCACACTCAAACTGTTGCAAAAGATGGCTGCGAAAGACCTCGTCGTCCGTGACGAGTCAAACCGCTCACACATTTACGAAGCGAAATCGAAAGAAGAACCCACCCAGCACCGGCTCGTTGCCGATCTTCTAAAAAACGCCTTCGCAGGGAACACCCCTTCCCTCGTGATGAGAGCACTCAGTGCCAACGCCGCGAGTAGAGAGGACCTCGCCGAAATCCGCCACCTCCTCGATGAAATGGAAAGGGGAATTAAAAAATGAATCCGGTGATTGTCGATGCCGCCGGGTGGACCTTTGTCCATTTTCTATGGCAGGGACTGGCCATTGGAGCAATTTACGGAATCTATCTAGGAGCATTTCGGACCCGCCCGCAAGCTCGCTACCTTGGTGGATGCCTCGCCCTCCTTCTCATGGTCGGAGCGGTCGCTCAAACCTACCATTCCCAATTCCGGACTCTCACCAATGACGCTCGGGCCAAGGCTCACCCAACCCCGGTGACCTACCAGCACTCCGCAATCACCTTCTCCCAATGCCGTTCCTGTCACCTCATTGTCGATGAGCCTGCGGGCGGGCTCCCGGACTCAGAAATGGCGGCCCCTCTTCCACTTAAAGAGGGGGCTTCCCCCCAAACAACCTCTCCCTTCCTCTCCCGGGGGATCGCCATTTGGCTTGTCGGCATGATCTTGCTCTCCCTGCGTTTGGCGATTTCCAACACCATCATCCAACGACTTCGCCGCAGCCACTCGGGCCTTCCGGATCCCTCCATCATATCAAGCCTCGGGAAAATCTCCGGGCAAGTCGGAGTGAGAACATCCGTACAAATTTTCCTGTCCAAGGAAGTCACGATCCCAACCGTCATCGGTTGGTTGCGGCCGGTCATTCTTCTCCCTGTCGTCTCCATCGCAGGACTATCCCGCATTCAGCTCAATGCCATCCTCGCCCACGAACTCGCCCACATTCGACGGCACGACTACCTCGTCAATCTTCTCCAGCACGTGCTGGAAATTGTCTTCTTTTTCCACCCCGCTGTTTGGTTCATCTCCTCAACCATCCGCAAAGAACGTGAGTTTTGTTGCGACGACATCGCTGCGAACACAAGCCGGAGCATCGTTGACTATGCCCGCGCCCTCGCGACCCTTGAAAAACTTCGCAGCGACCGGCCTGTTCTCGGAATGGCCGCCAATGGCGGAACCCTGCTCGCCCGGATCAGACGCTTGGGGGGCTATGACAACCCAAGGTCCCGCTCGCTCCTTTTCAGCTCGGCCCTCATCCTGGTCACGGCCATTTCTGTTCCACTAACCGTTCTTCCAACCCAGGCGACCGAACTGCCAACCGAACGAGTCGAGATTCTCCCTCTTCCATCCCGCGAGGCCGAAAAAGGCCTCCGGCATCTCATGGGTAAAGCTCCCGAAGCAAATATTCCTTACGAGGATTTTACTGATCTCACGAGATCACTCAACGACTCAACCCTGCGGTCGATGATCGAAGAAATCGGATGGGAGGAAGACAAGGGATACACCACTTGGACACACAGGGCCCTTGTTGCGGAACAAAACGACCGCAAGGTCATTGCCCCTCGCTCACAGAATAGAATGGGCCGGGTATTTGTCAGTTCCTGTCTCCAGGCACAAGCCCCCGGCCCCAATCGGAAACCCTCCGTAAAAGAATAAAACCATGAAACGAAAACCAAGAAAAAGAAGGCTCCTGCCCCCTGCCACCATCGCGTTATTAATGTGCGCTGGATCCGCAAGGGGTGAAACTCCCTATGCCATGAACCCCGGTCCTTCGATTGATATCCTGGGGATCTCCGTCAATTCAGAAACAAGGCTCGTGACCCTGCGTTGGACCTCAAGGGCCGAAAGTTCATACCTCATTGAAGAGACCACGAATCCCCGCAATGGATGGGTTGAAAATCTCTCGGGGATTGAAGGGGGGACCACTGAAACCACCTGCACCATTTCCCCAAATCAGGATCAGGGGAGATCACAGGCCATGTTCTTCCGTGTCCGGGAAATGACAAGAGAACTCATCGAACCGACAGACATTGATCTTGCCAGCACAAGCTCGAGCCCATTCAAAGCTCCCCCCTTGGATTCAGAATCACTCGCTGCCGATAGAACCTATCAAGAGATCTCCCGGAAACCGATCGATCCCGCGCCCAAGAAAACCGAAACACATAAATTCCAGTCAGCGATCTCACTCAACCCGATCTTTCTTGGGGGCTGACGTCCATGTCACCCTTCGGCAGGTCTGCCGAATCAGCCAAAAATTCCCAATCCCGTGGTTGAACCACCCATCCTAAAGGAAGAGATCAAGCCGCTCATCGTCCTCAAATGGGGTAAACTGGAACATGCAAGGCCTTTAATTGTCAGGTGAATGCCCTTTCGTAAATAGCCGACGGTCGTCGGCTAATGCCAAAGAAGACCTTCTGCGATGACGTGTCCAGGCGGACTATCAGGATCCCGGCCGCAGGGATTCAAACGCGATCTTATGGGACAAACCTCCCGCCGCAGATCCGCTCGAAGCGCCACTTCCGAAGAAGAGCCAGCTCCGAGCGGTTGGGGGGGGGAACAAGACTTAAGCTGCCACTCTCCGGCGCCGGGTCATCACGACCAAAGAAGCGCTCAACACCAGCAAAGTGCTGGAAGGCTCGGGGACGCCAACAGCCTGCGCTGCTCCCGCCGCAAAGAGATCATGGACAGGGTCGGTGGGATGTACCCCGTCCCAATAGATGTATTCATCAGCAATGTCCGCATTCCCGGTGAGAGAGGCGGGATCAGTCCAATTGGTGATCCCATATTCCCCAGGGTTGGCCAAGACATCTTCATTGATGGCATACACATCCAACTCAAAGATGTTGATGCCCAATGCCAGGCGTTGATTGGCGATCTCGGCTGCCAGAAGCGAATTGAATCCATTGACCAACGCCGACATTCCGGCAATCGTCGGGGCTCCGAGTGCTTGAATATCGGGGGTCTTTCCCAAATCAGGCAAATTCAAGATGAGGACATTCTTGGCATTGGCACCGGCCAGAAGGGTCAGTGCAGAACTAATATTTGCCACCGGTAGAGTCGGATCGGTCACCCCGAAGAAGAAGTCATTCGCACCCGCCCAAATCGTCACGAGATCCGTGGAGGCAAAAGATCCACCGGCGCCGGTAAACGCATTGATCTGCCCCAGGACCGTGGGGACCGAGCCTCCTCCATCCGTCCATGCTCCTCCCCAGGCATGATTGGTCCCTCCGACGAGAGAAGGAGTGATGGCGGGAAGCCCCAGGTGATCAGTGGCGAGTTTCTCGGCCCAGGTGGGACCATTCCCAAAGCGACCCGGCAAGTTAAAGGGGTTGTCGGGCTGGGTCCCCATCGTCGCCGCAAAGACATTGCCTGAATCAGTCAGACTGTCTCCAAAGGCATACAGGGAGGTATAGGTGGTGACCGCGTTCGCAGAGAGGCCCAGAGTCAGACTCAGGGCTGCGGTGGCGAAGGGACAAATGTTGGATTTCATAATTGATTCAAGGTTGGGTTGACTCCCACTGGAGAGTTCAATCCATTCCTCCGGAAATACCTTCTGCGGTTACATGAATTCGTAGAAAAAATTTTCTCTCCCCACCTAAGTGGATGTCATCGGGATCAGATCCTTGTGTTTCAGCGTTTAGCCCGGTCGACTGAAATCCATCGCGAGAAAGCTAAGAGCCAATCGCCATGGTGCTTCTACCGGTTCGCTCCGCTTTTCTCCCTCGCTGATCGCCCTGAACAACCGCTGTCTAAAAAAAAATTGGCAAAACGATGTGGAAAGCTATCGTTCGGATGGTCAATTTTCCGCCCAAAATTTTCGGCGGCCTGACTCATGCTCTCAATGGCATCCTCAAGCTCCCCAACCTTAAAAAAATCCCAGCGGTTTAATCTTCCCCTTTCTTGATGAATCTCCCCCCGTCCGATGTCACACACATCCTCAATGCACTCTCTTCCGGAGAAGATCTCACTCACCAGAACGAGCTGTTGCAATCGATCTACCAGGAGCTGCGGGCGATGGCTTCCAAAAAGATGGCCGGCGAGCGAGAGGGGCATACCCTGCAGCCCACCGCGCTGGTGAACGAGGCCTTCATGCGCCTTTCGAAGGTGAGTGATTGGCAGAGCCGGCGGCATTTTTTCGGCGCGGCATCCGAGGCCATGCGGCGCATTCTCGTGGATGCCGCCAATCAAAGACTCACCCTCAAGCGGGGAGGCGGGCAGACCTGTGAAGCGTTTGATGAGGAAGTCCAAATTCGTAATCCCCACTCCATCCCCGACGAGCGCATCATCGCAATCAGTGACGCCCTGGATCGCCTCGAAGGTAACGAGCCTGACTTGGCCCGGATTGTGAAGCTCCGGTTTTACGTCGGCCTCAGCAATGTCGAAATCGGAGAGCTGCTGGGTGTGCACGAGCGGACGGTGCAGCGGCAGTGGGACCGCGCCAAGATCTCGATCTTTCGATTGGTGACAGCCGGGTGAGTTGAAGAATTTTGCGAGCGATAGGAGGGAGTTGATGAACGAAGAAATCTTCAATCACGCCCGCAGCTTGCCCGAGGGCGAGCGTGACGATTATCTTCGGGAGGCTTGTGTGGATGAAGCAGGGCGGCAGTCGATCCGGGCTCTCCTGGACGAGGCTTCGGAGGCGGATTCCTTTTTCGGAATGGGAGCCGATGTCGAGGGAGATCGGGGTCTCTTTAATCCCGGATGGGAGAGTCGTGCGGGCGACCTCATCGGGCCCTACATCCTTCGGGAGCGTATTGGCGAAGGCGGTTGCGGAATCGTGTGGATGGCCGATCAGCTCAGGCCGATCAAGCGACGGGTGGCGGTGAAGCTGATCAAGCCCGGCATGGACACCCGTGAGGTCTTGTCGCGCTTCGAGGCGGAGCGACAAGCCCTGGCCATGATGGAACATCCAAATATCACCCGGGTGATCGACGCGGGTGCCACCGAGGCCGGCCGCCCGTATTTCGCGATGGAATTCGTGGAGGGGATTGCCATCACCGACTACTGCCGGGAAGGGGGGCTGGGACTGGAGCGTCGCCTTGAGCTCTTCTTGAAAGTCTGCGCTGCCGTCAACCACGCCCATCAAAAGGGGATCATTCACCGCGATCTCAAGCCCTCCAATGTCCTGGTGACCACCGGGACGGATGAGGGGGAGGTGAAGGTCATCGACTTTGGAA
The DNA here is from genome assembly GCA_913060685.1 of uncultured Verrucomicrobiales bacterium. Classification (GTDB taxonomy): domain Bacteria; phylum Verrucomicrobiota; class Verrucomicrobiia; order Verrucomicrobiales; family Akkermansiaceae; genus SW10. The sequence goes on along the minus strand of CAJXVQ010000111.1, from coordinate 8,844 downwards.
TCGCCAAGGCAACGCAGGGGAAACTGACCGAGAAGACCCTGGTCACGAGGGCGGAAGTTTTCGTGGGCACACCCGTCTACATGGCACCGGAGCAGGTGGCCTTGAGCGGCCGGGATGCCGATACCCGATCGGACATCTACAGCCTCGGAGTCCTCCTTTACGAACTGCTGAGCGGGGCTCCCCCTTTCGACGCCAGGACTCTGAACTCATGTGGTCTTGATGAGATGCGCCGTCTCATCATGGAGGAGGAACCTCCGCAACCCAGCACCCGGGCGGATGCCCTGTCCTCTGACCTCAGCGCTCCGGAGTTGGAAATGCGCCGCATCAAGGGTGAGTTGGACTGGATTGTGATGAAAGCTCTCGAGAAGGATCCCGACCGACGCTACGAAACCGTGAGCGCATTCTCGGCAGATCTGGACCGCTACCTTCGGAACGAACCTGTGGATGCCGCCCCTCCGGGCTTCGGTTACAAGCTTGCCAAGTTTTCGCGCAGGCATCGTAAAAGTCTTCTTGCTGGTAGTGCTGCCGTTCTGGTTTTGCTGGCTGCCACCATTGTCAGCACCTGGCTGGCTGTGGTCGCCACCGAGGCGAGAGAACGTGAGAGTGAGGCACGAAGCGAGGCCGAGCAGACGAATGTCGAACTCATCGCCGCGAAGCAAAGAGCGGACGACAGCCGGGTGCGGCGTCAGCACGAGGAGGGGAAATCCTTGCTTTTCAGTGCGGATCTCATGCTCGAGCAAAAACGATTTCTCGCGGCCCGTCTCATGGCGGGGCTCGCTGTTGGGTTCGAGGGGGGTGGCCGGGAGGAGCAGGACATCTCCTTTCGAGAGAATCATCCGGTTTTACTGAGGCAGGGCTCGGAGGCGTGGCTGAGAGCGCGTCGCATCGTGGACGGCGAGTTCGACTACCCCATGCTCTGGTCGAAACATCCGGACACCACCAGTGACCGGGGTCGCAAAGATTCCGGCATCGCGGCGGTGGCATTCAGCTCCGATGGTTCCGTCCTGGTGAGCGCGGGCGCTGATCAGAAAATTCATCTCTGGAATCCACGGTTGGGTCAACTTGAAGGGAAGGCCCTCGTCGGTCATGAGGCTCCCATCCGGGACGTGGCCACCAGTCCGGGGAATTCGCTCCTGGCCTCGGTCGATGAAGCTGGAATGTTGATTGTTTGGGATCTCGCAAACGGGGGGGAGCTCTGGCGTTCGCAGGCCGATGACGGGGCAAGCCTCGCTGTTGCCTTTCATCCCGACGGCGGGTCGGTGATCACGGGTGGCGAAGACGGTCGGATCGATCGATGGGAGGCATCCAGTGGGACCGCTTTAGGGAAACCTTTGTCCGGGCACTCCGGGGCCGTTTACGACCTTTGCCATTCACCGGATGGTGCTGAGATCGCCTCGGTGGGAGCAGACCGGACCTTGCGATTGTGGAGCCTCGAGCCCGGGGCTGGGGAGGAAATCCGGATGGTGTCTGAAACTCTCCGCGCCGTGGAATTTCATCCCGACGGTGCGGAGTTGGCTACGGGCTCAGATGCCGGGCGGATTCAGATCTGGAAGCGCGAGGGGCTCGCGAAGGTTCTCCTGCTCGAAAATCAGGGCGGCAGCATCTCCCGCTTGTGCTTCAGTCCGGACGGATTGTGCCTTGCCTCCGCATCGTCGGCAGACCGTTTGATTCGAATCTGGGAAAGGGAGTCTGCTGCTCTGAGGGTCACACTCCAGGGGCATGGCATGGAGATTGGAGGCATCGCCTTTGCACCGGATGGCGGGCTTCTTGCCTCAGCTGGCGGGGACGGCATGGTACGGCTGTGGCAGGCGGAACGTGCGGCAGGATTGCCTGTCATGGGGAAGGATGGCATGGGCGCCATCCACTATGCCGATGACGGGGAACTGCTTTGCGTCTCCGCTGCCGGGGGTGAGATCGGAGTCTACGAGACGGAACATGGTCGGAAACGGGGCCAACTGAGCCATGGCTCGGCAGTCGTGGCGACCGCGATGAGTCCGGATGGACAACGCCTCGCCGTGACCTGTGAGGACGACCCGCGCCTCTATCTCTGGGATCTCTCGAGCCTCGAGCTGGTGGACCTTGACTTAACGCACCCCGGAGAGAGCCCGGGCTGTCTTGCTTTCAGTGCGCAGGGGCTGCTCGTGAGCGGTGACGGGGGTGGGGGGCTGGCGCTCTGGGATCTCAAGGGATCGAGCCCACTCTGGGCCGGCCGGAACGGCGTGGGATCTCGTGCCCTGAAGTTTGCGCCATCGGGAGAAACCTTGGCCGTGGGGCTGGCTGATGGCTCCATTCAGCTGTGGAAAATGAACGATCCGGTTCCTGAACCTCTGCGGCAGATTGATGAGGTCAGCGACAGCGCGGTCGAGGCAATCGACTTCAGTTCTGACGGGCAATTTTTCGCCGCCGCGACCTCGTCGCGAGGCCGGCATGCGATCGGCGTTTGGGAAACCAGCGATTGGAAGGTGAGGGAGAATTACCCACACCAGCGGCGAATCCGGTCTCTGGCATTTGCGCCCGGGGGATTGGTCTTGGCGATGGGAGATGACCAGAGGCAGATCCACCTCCGGGATGTGGCGACAGGAGTGGAATTGACCACCTTCCGTGAGCATGCCGGTGCGGTAGTTGGAGTGGATTTCCACCCGCGCGCACGCAAGTTCGCCTCCTGCTCCCTGGACGGAACCGTTCGGGTCTGGTCGCATGATCCGGAGCACTGGAACAGCTCGCGGCATCTGCTCGCGGCCTATCAGAATTGGTTTTCTCCGGAGAAGAATGAGGGTGGATCTCCCGGAGACCGGACCGAACTTCCGGTGGAGGATGCCGAAATGGAAGCGTCAGGAACGTATCTCAAGCTGCTCCGTGGCAGCGCCGATGTTGTGCCCGATTTCCCGGGTCTGTTTTGGCGCTACTGCCGGGCGCGGAACTGGGCTGCCGCCCGGACCATTCTCGCCCGGTGGGAGCGATCGGAGCCCGGCGCGGCGCAGATCCAGGACGCGCGCCGCCACTTCGCCGAGTTCCTCGCCTTCGATGCCCTCCGCTTGGCCCGGTTGGGTTCCTCGACCGGGCGACTTGTCAACTTGCGTCTGAGTGAGGCCAATTTGCTGGATGAGGATTCCCCGTGGATCTGGAGTGCCCGCGCCATCCTGCTTGCCCGGGAAGGGGATCCGGTTCCGATCCGGAACGCCTGGCTTCGGGCTTTCCTACCCGGGAAAAAGCGTCCTGCTGCCGAGAGTCGTCGCCTCCTCGGTGCCTTCGGACGATCCTTCTATCAGAGTCTCATCGACTACGGCTATCTTCAGGGAGAGGATGCCCGCATCGGCTCCCAAAGGGGCGGCGCGATGATCGCCCGGCTTGAGGAGGCGAATGACTGTCTGACCATGGTCCTGACTGATGGAAGGCGGCTCGACATCGGCTCCACGACCTCCGACCCCGATGGCAACCCGGCGGTGAATCCGCAGGCGGACATGGTTTGGATCGAGCCAGGGTCCTTCACCATGGGGAGCCCGGAGACTGAAGCAGGTCATGATTCTACGGAGATTCAATTTTCCGTCATCCTGACCCGGGGATACTATCTCGGGATCTATGAGGTGACCCAAGCCCGTTACCAATCCATCATGGGCGTCAACCCGAGCACCTTCCGCGGGGGCGGGGACTTGCCGGTGGATGGGGTCGCCTTCCCGGCGGCGGTGGACTATTGTGCGAAGTTGACACTCGCGGAGCGCAAGGCGGGGAACATCCCGGCCGGCTGGGAGTATCGACTGCCCACCGAGGCGGAGTGGGAATACGCCTGCCGCGCGGGGAGCAAGGGAGTCCGCTACCTCGAGAATGTGAGCGTGGGGGAGCTGGGATGGTATGGTGGAAACAGCGATTCCCGAACCCATCCTGTGGGACAAAAACTTCCCAACGCCTGGGGACTGCACGACATGTATGGGAATATCTGGGAATGGTGCTTCGATTGGGATGGTCTTTACCCCAAGGGGACGATCAAGGATCCACAGGGGCCAGCCGGAGGACGGTTCAGGAGCATCCGCGGAGGAAGTTGGGTCAACGAGGAGACCGAGCTCCGGTCCGCGGCGAGGGCGGGGGGGAGATGGCAGCACGAGGTGCAGTTCGAGGTCACCAAAAGCAAGATGGGCTTCCGGGTGGTCCTGGCGCCCATTCCGGGCAGCGATGCGAAATAATCCGCAGAGCTCGAGCCAGGGCGATCAGCGAGGGATCGGGGTGGGGGATAAGGCCTTGCGAATCGCCGACTGGCTTGTTCTCCGCGTGATCAGAAATCGGCCCGAGAGATCGCCTGAAGACCGTCAGCGGGCGAGCCATCTCCCATGGGCACCGCGGCATCCGCTCGCCTTGCCAAGGTGTCTTTCTCACAACACCAGCCCTTCCCTGACTGGCCGGATTAGGCGCTGAATTCTGAAGCCGTTTCCCTGCCGGGAGGATTTTTCGGAAATTACGCCAATAAAACTGAAGAAATATTTCATCTTAAAACTCTCTCAATAAGCGACTTGTAAAAATACGGGATTTTTTCTGCAAAAAAATGCAAATAGGGTGTCCGGTTTTGCGGCCAAATCCAGCATGGGTAGGTGATGACTTCTTCTTCCCGCATCTACGTATCCAGGCTTCGCCACCTCTTTATGAGGATGTCCGCAGCCACCAATGAGGGGAACGTGGCCGCTGGCCACTCCATCTTCTTTTCCCTCCGGTGTCATCAGGCCGATGCTGCCGCTCAAAGATCCTTCCATAGACTCCACTGATATCCTTTGATGAGAAGCCCCAGTCCCCTCCACTCTTCCCGTAGCGTCGCCAGTATCCTCACCGGACTGCTGCTCTTGATTCTGCTGCCGGTTCCGTCCGCTTTTGGGCAACTGATCGTGACAAACGATAACGGTGACGGGAGCGTGGGTTCGTTGGGGCGAGCATATCAGGAGACACTGGCGGCAGGTGGGACGATTACGTTCCATCCAAATCTCAGCGGTGCAACGATCTCGCTGGTCAGCACCCTGTTTGTAGGGAAAGATTTAGTGATCGACGCCAGCAATCTGGCCGATGGCATTACGATCGATGGGGCCAACGGGGAGAGGCTGTTCGCAGTCTTCCCAGATGTTGAACTCACCCTGCGCGGGCTGACGCTGGCGAACGCGAATGCGGGAAGCTCCTCTGATGGCAGCGCTGTCTACAATTCAGGTAACCTGCTGGCAGAGGAGTGCACTTTTGTGGGAAACTCGGCAAGAAACGGAGGAGCAATCTACAACGAAGGATCTCTGACCCTCCGGAGGTGCACACTAAGCGGTAACAGTGCCACTGGAAGCGGAGGTGCTATCTATCATAAGATTGGCACTGCAAGATTTGAGAATTGTACAGTTGCCACCAACTCAGCTAACACCGGAGGCGGGATCAGGGTGGACGATCAGGCAGAATTGGTGAATACCACGGTCTAGGACAATACCTCGGAATTTGGTGGAGGGATATGGAGGGAAGACCCCGCAGCGTTGACGCTCAATAACTCTGTCGTTGCGGGGAACAGGGCGCCGGCCTACGAAAATCTGAATCTTGGATACATTGAGGTCGGCAATAATTTTATTGATGGTTCAGCACTACTAGCTCCCCTCGGCGACTACGGCGGGCCGACGCAGACCATGCCGCCGCTGTTCGGCAGCCCGGCGATCGATGCTGCCGGGGCAACAACCCTCACCTCGGATCAGCGCGGGTTGCTTCGCAACCGGGACGGCGACGGGGATGGGAACGCCTCGCCTGATATTGGGGCTGTCGAGGCGCAAGCCGACTTCGCGCCGGCCTTGGCGCCGATCGGGTTGAACTTTGTCGGGGGAGTCTATGAGGCCGGTCATCCTGAGTACATACCTGGAGGAATCCTCTCGCCGACGGATCGTGCCGGGGTAGTTGCCCAATCGAACTGGAACAATCTCGCAACCAAATCGGGCGAATCCCAAGGATTGAAGGATTCAAGCGGTGCCTCTTTCAGCCCTGCCGTCGTAGCCTGGTGGAGGGCACCAGCGATTCACGCGATTGCTTACAACGCGCAGACGGCAAATGTTGATTCAGCCGATGGCAAACTGATGAACGGCTATCTGGACAGTGTAGGCACGGCTGTGTCAAATGCGGGGCGCGACCTAACCGTGGAGGCGAATCAACCGGTTGTTGCAGTGTCGCAGATTCCGAGTCAAATCACCGATGCTGGCTACAGGGTCCTTGTGTATTCTGACGGGGGTAGTGACGCAGGAACGAGGAGAGGAGAGTTCTTCCTCACCAGCAATCGCGAGGGAACCTATGTGGACGTTGGGAGAGAGGTTGTTCTCACTCCAACGTATCGCCTGACGGATGGGGATAATTTTTTGACTAGATCGACTGGGGCGACGGTCGGCGAATTCCAGCGTTCCACCGCCCTCCATCCGGACGTTCAGGTAGGCAATTATGTCCAGTTCGACCGAATGGAGGAGTCGGGGTTCATCGTTCGCACTGAACTCGTTGAGGGCAAGCGCCCTCCAATCAATGCGGTGCAGATCGTTCCGAACCCATTCATCGTCGTCACCACCGCCGTTGATGAAGACGACGCGATCCCAGCGGATGGCACTGGCATTTCTTTGCGTGAAGCGCTCCGTCTCGCGCCGGAAGGGGCGACGATTGTTTTCGATCCAGGGCTGAGCGGTCAGCTAGTAGGACTGACCAGCCAGTTGGTGATCGACCGCTCTGTGGCAATCGATGGCACCGATCCCGGCGGGATCACGATAGACGGCGAGGAAACAACGCGGCTGTTCTCTGTGACGAGCAGCGGCGACCTGTCCCTGCGCGGGCTGACGCTCACAGGTGGTAGAGGTGGCGATGATGGGATTTTAGGATATGGTGGCGGAGCGATCTACAATGTAGGCACGGCTCTTCTGGATCGCTGCACCCTTATCGATAATATTGCAGTTGAGGGAAGTTACGGTGGGGCAATCAACAATGGAGGTAGCCTTGTGGCGACAAACTGCACGTTCTCCAACAACAATGGCAATAGTCAGGGTGGAGCGATCAGGGGCGGGACGGTCGACCTGACGCACTGCACGCTGGTGGGGAATAGCGCGACGGACGGTGGCGGGATCTTCAGCTTTGGTGGTCTGACATTGAAGAATACCATCGTCGCTGGGAATTTAGGATCGGGAGATCTGTGGGACTTCAATTCCAACGCAACCGACCCAACCTACTTTGTCGAGGGGACCAATATTATCCCAACCATAATTGGCGGAAAGAAAGGTGGAGTTGGGAGTGTTATCACCGCCGATCCCCTCCTCGCCCCACTGGGCGACTACGGCGGGCCGACACAGACGATGGCGCCGTTGCCGGGGAGCCTGGCGATCGACATGGGTGGGAGCACGACACTCACAACCGACCAGCGCGGGTTGCCGCGCAACACCGACGGGAATGGCGTGAACGGTCCCGGTATCGATATCGGGGCATTCGAAACCGGGGCAGCGATCGTGGTCACGGAGACTGACGACTCTGACGACTCTGACGCCGGCTCGTTGCGCAACGCGCTGGCGCTGGCGGACTATTTCGGTCTGATCCGCTTCGACGACGATTTAGCTGGCCCGATCACGCTGACCAGCGAGCTGACGGTGGCGCGTGGGGTGGTCATCGATGGCACCGATCCCGGCGGGATCGTCATCGACGGTGGGGACACGACGCGGCTGTTCAAAGTAAGCACCGGCGGTGATCTCACCCTGCGTGGACTGACGCTCACGGGCGGCAACGCGAGCACCTCCAACTCAGGAGGTGCAGTCCTCAACTTATTCGGCAAGTTGTGGTTGGATCGGTGCACCCTTGTCGGAAATCATGCGCCCTTTGACGGAGCGGCGGTCCGAAGTCGAACCACCTTCAGTAGTGACACTCAAAAGACAATCCTTACGCAGTGCACCGTGACGGGGAACGATGCGGGTGCGTTCGGTGGCGGGGTGTTTAACGCGTCGGGGACGACCGAACTCCACCACTGCACGGTGGTTGGAAATACATCCGGTGGCGGGGTCTATAGTGAGATGAATGCGATGACGCACACTGAGCTAAAAAACTGCATCGTGGCGGCCAATACGGGTTCTGATGTCGCTGTTGTGAGAGGCGAAACCAACACATTCAATAGTGGTGGGTATAATCTCATCGGGATAGGTGACGCGACCGGCGCATTTAACATTGAGGGCGACCAGATCGGAATCACCGACCCCCTCCTCGCCGATCTTGGCGACTACGGAGGTCCGACGCAGACGATGGCGCTGCTGCCGGGGAGCCCGGCAATCGATGCCGTGCCCGCGGGATCGGAGATCGCCGGCCTCGATGCCGACCAGCGCGGCTTCGATCGCAATACGGATGGCGACGGCAATGGCATTGCCGGTGTCGACATCGGCGCATTTGAAACTGGAGCCCCGATTGTGGTGATGAACACCGGGAATGCCGACGAGGGTACGCTGCGTCAGGCGCTGGTAGATGCGGACTACGGTGGCACCATCCTCTTCGACGAGGGGGTGTCCGGCCCGATCACGTTGAGTAGCGAACTTACGGTGACGCGTGCGGTCTTGATCGACGGTACCGATGCCGGCGGGATCATCATCGATGGTGGGAACGAGACGCGGTTGTTCTTTGTTGCATCGAGTGACAGCGTGACCTTGCGCGGGCTGACGCTGACGAATGGGAATGCTAATATTGGGGGGGCGATATGGAATACCGGAAAGCTAATCGTTGAACGCTGCACGCTGAGCGGCAATTCGGCATCCGATAGGGGAGGGGCGATTCACACTGGTGGTTTTGGGCTAGGAGTCTGTCGGACTGAAATCGCCTGACCATTGGAACGTGATCTGCTTGACT